>JAUIAZ010000175.1 GCA_030427465.1 Gammaproteobacteria bacterium
CAGTAGTTCTGTTTATCCCTTTCGATTATAGTGTCATCCGGCAGCACACGCTTTTCGGATTTGTTTTTGCATGTATCACCCCCTGACTTTGTTTATCGGCCGACGCTATGCTTCGGCGAAGCGCTCCAACCACTTCATCTCTTTCATATCCCGCACGTCGATGATCGGCCTGACACTGGGGGTGCTGGTTCTGATCACGGTCATGTCGGTGATGAACGGCTTCGATCAGGAATTGCGTCAGCGGGTGTTGGGCATGGTGCCCCACGCCGTTGTGAAAAGCCTCAGTGCGCCCGGTTCCTGGGATCCGGTCCTGGACCGTGTGCGCGAAGACCCCAACATAGAGGGCGCCGCCCCTTTTATTCACGGGCAGGGCATGGTAACTGCTGCCGGTAATGTCCATGGCGTGTTTCTGAATGGCATTGACCCGGAGCAGGAAAAACAGGTGTCCATTGTTCACAAGCACATGGTAGAGGGGCAGATTGAAGACCTGAAAGCGGGTGAGTTTGGCATTGTTCTCGGTGAGATCCTGGCCGGGTACCTGCGCGCGCGGGTGGGCGACAAGGTGACCCTGGTCCTGCCGGAAGCGAGCGTCACCCCGGCCGGCGTATTTCCCCGGCTGAAGCGTTTTACGGTCGTGGGTATATTTGCGGTGGGCGCGGAAGTCGACAGCACCCTGGCCATGTTGCATATCGAGGACGCGGCAAAGCTCAAGCGTCTCAAGGTGCCGGCTGAGGGCATACGACTGCGCTTCCATGATCTTTTTGATGCCCCGGTCTACAGCTGGAAGATTGTCAGCGATCTGGAATCCGAGCTCGGTGGGCAGTTCTTTGCCAGCGACTGGACCCGCACGCACGGTAACCTGTTTCAGGCCATCCGGATGGAGAAAACCCTGGTGGGGTTGCTGCTGATGCTGATTATTGCGGTTGCGGCCTTCAACATTGTTTCCACGCTGGTCATGGTGGTGACGGATAAAAAGGCCGATATCGCGATTCTTCGCACGATGGGTGCCACCCGTGGTCAGATTGTGCGTATCTTCATGATTCAGGGCGCGCTGATCGGGGTAACCGGCACCTTCCTGGGCGCGGTGCTGGGCGTGCTGCTGGCGATCTACATTCCGGATCTGATCGCCGGGTTTGAGAAGCTCACCAACGTCCAGTTTCTGAGCAGTGATGTGTACTTCATCAGTTACCTGCCATCGCAGCTGCAGATCATGGATGTCGTGGTGATCTGCTCGACCACCTTGGTACTCAGCTTCCTTGCGACTCTGTACCCGGCTCTCAGAGCATCACGCATTGAACCGGCGGAGGCGCTGCGTTATGAGTAACCCGAACCAGGGCATTCCCGTGTTGGAGGCCGTTGATGTGTTCAAGCGCTACCGTCAGGGGCGAACGGATATTGAAGTGCTTTCCGGGGTTAACCTGCGTGTTGAGGCTGGCGAAACGCTGGCCATTGTCGGCGCTTCCGGCTCCGGCAAGTCGACCTTGCTGAATCTGCTTGGCAGCCTGGATACCCCCACAGCCGGTGAGGTGCGCATCCAGGGGAAAGACTGGAGCGGATTGAAGGAAAAAGCCAAAGCACGCCTGCGCAACCAGAGCATAGGCTTTGTCTATCAGTTTCATCACCTGCTGCCGGAATTTACGGCGCTGGAAAACACCGCCATGCCGCTGATGTTGGCCAGGCAATCTGCCGCGCAGGCGCAGGCCACGGCCAAGGTCGCGCTGGAGCGGGTTGGACTGGGTGAACGACTGGATCATAAGCCGGCACAGCTTTCCGGCGGTGAGCGGCAGCGTGTGGCGATTGCGCGGGCCTTGGTGAATGAACCCGCCCTGGTCTTCATGGATGAGCCGACCGGCAACCTGGACTCCGGTTCTGCGGAGCGGGTTCAGGCCTTGCTTTTCGAACTGACCGAACGTTTACAGACGGCATTTGTGCTGGTGACGCACGATGAGCAGTTGGCGGCGCGTATGGGCAGTCAGTACCGGCTGGCGGATGGCCAGTTGCATAAAGAACACTGAAACCTGAAATCTTAGAGAGACGACAATCATGGTAAAACCGGAGCCGATGGATCGACTTCAGGGGTCACGCCTGCGCGTGGCTGAGTGGATCGAAAGTACGCGAGTGGTGCGCGTCATTACCGCACTGATACTGATCAACGCAGTGACTCTGGGGCTGGAGACGGACCCTGATGTGATGCAGGAGTGGGGCAGTATCCTCATGATTCTGGATCGCAGTTTTCTGATCGTGTTCAGCATCGAAATACTGCTCAAACTGTATGCCTACCGGATGGCCTTTTTCCGGTCCGGCTGGAACGTGTTTGACTTCCTGATCGTGTCCATAGCCTGGGTGCCTTCCAGTGGCCCACTATCGGTACTGCGTGCTTTCCGCGTCTTGCGGGTGCTTCGGTTGCTTTCCGTTGTGCCGCAGATGCGCCGGGTCATCACCGCGCTGGGCCATTCCATTCCTGGCATGTCCTCAGTCGTCGGGGTGCTTGGCCTGATTTTCTATGTGTGTGCGGTACTGACCACCAAGCTGTTTGGCACTCACCCTGATCCACAGATGCAGGAGTGGTTCGGGTCAGTGGGGGCCTCTTCCTACACCCTGTTTCAGGTGATGACGCTGGAAAGCTGGTCGATGGGGATTGTACGGCCCACTATGGAGCTGTTTCCCTGGTCCTGGGTGTTTTTTGTACCCTTTATCATCATCACCAGTTTCGCCGTGCTGAATCTCTTCATCGGTATTATTGTGGATGCCATGCAGATGGCGCAGGAGAAGCCCAGGGAAGAAGACCGCGGGGAAATCAAATCCTTCACCCATGATGAAATCACGCTCATTCTTTCGCGTATGGATGCCTTGCAAAGGGAAGTGGTCGCCCTACGGGCCAGCTTGCCGGCTGGCTCTAAAAAAACGGACGAGCAGCCCTGAGGCTGGTCGTCCGTCAGATCTCAGGGCTTTTTCAGATAACCGTTTGCGTTGAGGTATTCAATGATGGTCTCGACGCTTTCTTCGACGGTCTGATCACCCGTATTCACCTGGATTTCAGCCGCATCCGGCGCTTCGTAGGGGGAACTGATGCCGGTAAAGTCCTTGATCTCTCCGGCTCGAGCCTTCTTGTACAGGCCCTTCACGTCCCGCTGCTCACAGACTTCGAGGGGCGCATTGACGAAAACTTCAATAAACTGCCCAGGCTCGAACAGCTCCCTTACCATGGCGCGGTCTGCCCTGAAGGGGGAAATAAAGGCAGTAATCAGAATCAGGCCAGCATCAGCCATGAGCTTGGACGCTTCACCCACCCGTCGGATGTTCTCGATACGGTCTTCTTCAGAAAACGTCAGATCCTTGTTAAGGCCATGCCGGACGTTATCCCCATCGAGAATATAGCTGTGGTAACCCTGGCTGTGCAGGTAGCTGTCGAGATGGCCACCCACGGTGGACTTGCCGGAGCCGCTCAGGCCGGTCAACCAGATCACGCAGGGTTTCTGGCCTTTGATGGCGGCCCTGTCGCTGCTTGTTACGTCGTAGTGTTGCCAGACAACATGCACCTTGTCGCTCATAACGCCGCTATCCTCTCTGCCAGCAGTTCTTCCAGTTTAACCTGATCTTCCGCGAACTTGCGGATACCTTCTGCGAGTTTCTCGGTGGCCATCGCATCCTCGTTGTGTTCCCAGCGGAAGCTGGCTTCGTCCAGGGGTAGGGGACGATCATTCTGCTCGCCAGTGGCATCCAGTGCCCGTGGCAAGTCGCCATTGTCGCTCTCCAGCTTTTCCAGCAAATCGGGGCTGATGGTCAGCTTGTCGCAGCCTGCCAGTGCTTCGATCTGGGCCGTGTTGCGGAAGCTTGCCCCCATCACGATGGTCGGGTAGCCATGTGCCTTGTAGTAGCGGTAGATCTTTTGAACGGACAGCACGCCGGGGTCTTCACTGGCTTCGATGTGCTCCACTTTCCGGTGTTTGCAATACCAGTCGTAGATACGGCCGACAAAGGGGGAGATCAGGAAAACACCGGCTTCGGCGCAGGCAACGGCCTGGGCAAAGCTGAAAAGCAGGGTCAGGTTGCAGCGAATGCCTTCTTTCTCCAGGCGCTCTGCGGCACGGATGCCCTCCCAGGTGGAGGCAATCTTGATCAGTATGCGGTTGCGGCCAACGCCCAGGTCTTCATACATCGACATCAGTTCGCGGGCTTTGTGATACATGGCGTCTTCATCAAAAGACAGTCGCGCATCCACTTCGGTGGATACGTAACCGGCAACCACCTCACTGATTTCCCTGCCGATCCTGACGGACAGGTAGTCTGCCAGGGTTTCCGGGGTCAGTGGCATCTGTTTACCGGCCAGATAATCACGGCCGTCTGCAATAAAGGCGGCATAGGCGGGCAGGCTGACCGCTTTAAGGATCAGTGACGGGTTGGTCGTGGCATCGTCCGGCTGGTGGGTCCGGATGGCTTCAATATCGCCGGTATCTGCCACGACGGAGGTGATCCGTCGCAGTTGGCTCAGTTTGCTGTTGGACATGCTGTTGGACATGGTATCGATCGGCTTCCCGTTAGGGCGGCAGCGGCGCTACCGCATCAAAAGCCAGTATTATTCCACAATCCGGCCCTGTGGCCCAAGCATCCTATGCCGCAAACTGAAGTCCGACCTGATCCCCGCGCTGCCAGCGGACCTCGGAACGTCGCTGCCCCACCGTGGGGTGGTACAGCGTCAGTTTTTCGCCCTCGGCAACGGCATCTTCACAGCGCACACGCACGCCCGTGCGGGAGTAATCCAGCAGTTCGCAGAATTCGTGTCCTTCCAGTTGCAAACGATTGTCGACTGAACTGGCCAGGGACAGGCGCGGGGCCGAACGCATGCTGTAAATGGCCTGGCCTCCATCCCGGGCAGCGCGCAGGTTTTCTGCATTAAGCATCTCGCGATTTTCGTCGAGGCGCTTCAGGGCACTCTGATGCAGACGTTCGTTGATGCTGTCCTGCAACTTCCGGGGTTGACGCTGTGTATTCCCCAGCGGGCGCAGATAGCTGCCCTGCAGACTGTAGGGGAAGCCGTACTCATCGTGCATTTTGCCCTGATAGCGCAGCCCCGGCGCTGAGAGGCCGAGTTCGCGCGTATCAAACTCCAGCCCGTGTTGTTCAGCCTCCGTCAGCATGAAGTCAAAGCTCAGATCGGCGAGCCGGGTATCCGGATAGCCACCCCCTATGTCGCTGTGATTTCCGGCGAACCAGACTTGCAGGATACGTTGCTCATCCTGCTCGCGGCGCTCCTGGCTGGCATCGGGCGCATGTGTCCACAGATCAGCGGCAAAGGGTTTGCGTCGTTCATCGACAGCCAGAGCCTGTACACCGTAGCGAACCGAGGTGGATAATTGCGTGTCGTGGAAGCCTACCCAGTTTCGCGACAGTTTACGCAGCCCCTGAATCGGCAGGCCCAGGGCACCGACGGTATCCCAGACCCCGAGAAAGTCCACCGGGGGGCGACGTTTTTCCATCAAAGCCTGATCCATCAGTGCCTGGATGTCATCGGCATTATCGAGTGTCTGACGCTTCTCCGGCGGGGTACGATAGTAGCGGTAAAGACCTGGAAACTGCGGCATGGCATATTTGGGCAGCAGGCCCGCGACATTTAACAAGCCGGCCAGACTGCGGACTGTGTACGCCCCCCGGCTGAAGCCAAATAGGCAGATGCGGTCGCCGGCGTTCCAGTTGTTGACGAGGAAACGGTAAGCCTGCTGGATGTTGTCGCTCAATCCAACGCCCATGGCACCGCCGACCCATTTATCCCACCAGCCGCCCGTGCCGACACCCATGTCGTAGTAAACCACTTGGTGGCCGCGGGAGCCGACCGGCTTGAGTGCTCTGGCCAGGCGCAGAACGTTCGTGGGGCGAGTCTGCTTTTCCTCGGTTTCTGGTGCGTTCCAGGTGCCGTCACAGCAGATGATCAGGGTTTTGTTCATGGTGGAACCCCCTCTGTGCTTGTTATACCCAAAGGGTAATCCTACCCTGACGGAATGGCAAATCGGCGCCAGCGGGCGTCAGCGAAGTGTGGTCGGCCAGGGAGAATTGATTCCGAGAACCTGGGCGACTTCCATGGAGGAATAGAGAGCACTTTCGAGTAAGGGAATGCCTTCGCCTACATAGGAACCCACCACGCTGATGCGGGTACGGCCTGTATGCTGATCCTGCCGCATCTGCTGAAGGGCTTCCCGGCTTTCCAGTGACACCAGCGGTCGCTCAAAATGGGCACGACCCACAACCGAACCGCTTTTCGGCTCACGCAGCGGATACCAGGTCTGGAACACCGGGTCACTGCCTGCCAGTTCCGGGTAAAGGGCGTTCAGGTGAATGCTGGCCATGGGAGCCGGATGCTCCGGAGATATCTCAAACAGAACCGGAGACTGACCCCGACCAAAGCCTGGCGCTAACCCGGTATCTCTGTGGACCACCACTTCACTGCGTTCGTAGCGAACGCTGCGAAGCTGGGCCACGCGCACAGACTCACCGTCCATCGGCTCCAGCAGGTCAGCGGCCTGGTTGGCCTGTGTGGCCAGCACCACGTGGTCAAAAACACGATTCCAGCCTCCGCGCTCGAATACCCGGATCTTGCCGGAAGGGCTGGCTGCCAGACGCCGCACACCGCGCCCGCAGCGCAACTCGCTAACCGGTGCCAGGAGTCGCTGGATGGCCTGTTCAACACCCTGGCGAACCCGCCAGATGCCGTCGAACAGC
Organism: Gammaproteobacteria bacterium; assembly: GCA_030427465.1. Lineage (GTDB taxonomy): Bacteria > Pseudomonadota > Gammaproteobacteria > Pseudomonadales > Oleiphilaceae > JADJWY01. The sequence continues at coordinate 6,715 of JAUIAZ010000175.1, forward strand.
AGGCCACTGCCCAGAAACTCCAGAATATCCCGTGCCGGGTAGAGGTCGATGGCTTCGTAAGAGCAGGTCCCGATGGCAGCAAAACTGGGGCGCAGGATGTTCTGGCAGAGGTCGGCATTGAAGCCTCTGCGTTCCACATACTCCTGCCAGGTCAGCCGGTCACAGTAGCCACTGTTCAGATCCAGGCGCGACTGCAGCAGCAAGCGCGCGAGGCTGCCGGCGATGCGGGCATTGTGCCAGCTGATATCCTGAAGGCGTCCCGGGCGTGGCAGGGTGAATCCGGCGAGGTCGAGATAGCGGTACGAGAAAAAAGGGCTCTCTTCACCACTGTGGGTATAGGCGGCGGAGTGGTCAGTGCTCAGCAACTCCACTCCGAGGTGACGATAGAACGGCACCAGATTCCGGTAATGACCGGGGTTGAAGGCCCGCAGTGGAACATCAATGCGCACGGTTCCCGCCTCTGTCTCGCAATCGAGATTGAATGCGCCGAGGCCAGCGGAGGGCTGCT
>JAUIAZ010000176.1 GCA_030427465.1 Gammaproteobacteria bacterium
CTCCGGCGAGGAACTGGCGGTAGATGTCCCAGAGAAAACGTGCGGGAAACAGGCAGTTGAGAGACGCGGCAATACCCAGCCCGCCCCTGTCTGCTTCAGACGTCAGGGGCCGGGCCAGCCCCATTTTCAGCCACTGGGCCATGCCATTGCTCTGAACCAGAAAGGTTTCCTGTTCAAGCGGAGCCAGCGGCTGCTCCCGCTGCAACCAGACCACAAACTGAAGCAGTGATTCCATCTGGTTGGCATGAATGGCATGAAACCCGGGTTCGGGCAGGTACTGTGTGCGGCCGGTTGGCACGGGCATTCCTTATTCTGATATCAAACGCGAGTATGAGGATTCACTTTGCGGGAGCGCTTTGCAAGCCTGTTTTTCAGGTACTCGCGACTGCCGGCGGAACAGCCATGGGTCAGGCCCTGAAGATACCCAGGCTGCCTGCCAGATACTGCTCCTCTTCCGGGGTTGAGCGCCGTCCCAAACGGGCATTGTCTGCGGGAAAGCGCCCGAAACGATCGATTTCCTGCACGCGCCGAAGCAAGTCGTCTTTCAAGCCCTGCAGCACCGGGTCACTGTCTACAACCAGATGCTCAAGCTCTTCTCTCACTATTTCCTGCCGGTCACGCTTTTCACTCAAACTCACCGGGTGCAGGAAATGAAGCCTCTGTGCAGAATCACAGCGGACGTACTGGGGTAAGCGGCGGGCTTCCAAGGCGATTGATCTGGCTCTGGGTACCTGAGCGTAAGCCATATCCAGTTTGTGATAAATCAGGCGTGGAATGGTATCCAGCAACAGCACCAGGCCGAGGCAACCCTCGACGGAGTTTTTCCAATGGGCAAAGGCCTCTTCACTTGCCAGAGTACAGGACATCATGAACCGGCGGCGACACTCACGACGAAAGGCATCGTTAGCCTGTAGCCATTGATCCTGATGACGCAGCCAGTAACTCCAGAGCTCTTCAGGCTGCCACACGTTGCCTCCTTGATTGACCCGAAACCCGAGCAGGAACAGAATACTTACTTATGAATTACGACCATACCATACTTCTGGCCCACGGTAGCCGCGACCCTAACTGGGCTCGTCCTTTCGAAACGCTGGTGAGCCGAATCCAGAAACGCACGCAAGCCGTTTCCCTGGCTTATATGGAGCTGGCTGAGCCCACTCTGGAACAGGCAGTGGCAAAACTCCACCAGCAAAATCCACAGGGGCGCATTGCGGTATTGCCGCTGTTTTTTGCTGCCGGACGTCATTTACGCAAGGACGTACCCGGGCAAATCGAATGTCTGCGACTGGAAACCGGCGCCCAGGTAGAGCTGCTGCCACCTATTGGCGAGCATGAATTGTTTGCCCGTTTCGTCGAAGACCTGGTTGTCAGCCAGTTGCAAGCCAATGAAGACGAGCGCAGCCCGCACGACCCGGCGGATGACAAGGCCTGAGGCACCTAAAGTCGGCATCAGCGCCTGCATGCAGGGGCAGCTGGTGCGCTATGATGGAGGCCATAAACGCTACCCGTTCTACCCGATTCTGGAAGCCAACTGCCTGTTGATTCCGTTCTGCCCCGAAGCAGCGGCAGGGCTCGGTGTACCCAGACCGCCAATGGACCTGCGGGTGCAGAAGAACGGCGCCATACTGGCCGTCAGCCAAGCTGACGACAGTCACCCTGTCGACCGGCTGGTGCGCGAAGCCAGCCAGACCTTTGCTGCGAATCACACTGACCTGGTGGCTTACATTCACATGAACCGGTCACCAAGCTGCGCCCGGGGGGATGCCAAAGTCTACGAGGACCATCAGCAGTTACCGGGGCGCTACGATGGTCTGTTTACCCAGGAACTGGACCAGCATCTTTCGCAACCCCTACTCAGCAGCGATTTTGAGACCCTGTTGAGTCCAAGCCGGTTGCTGGTCTTTGTGGCAAAGGTCCTGCGGAAACATTTCACAGATAGCCCCTTGCCACCGGGAACGGAACTGATCGGGAGCTTGCAGAAAATATCTGACGGGGTTGGGCCAAGCCCGAAGGATTTCCGTATAACGAGTGAATTAAGCGCTCTGGGGCTGCAAATTCCGAAGGAATGCAAAACAGCCTTTTTGCGGGATCTGCAGCAGGAATGGGAGAACGGTGAACCATGGACATATTGATAACAGGTGGCACGGGCTTTATCGGTCAGGCCCTGATACCGGAACTTCTGAATCTGGGGCATCGGGTGTCTGTCTATAGCCGCAACCCGGCCCGGGCAGAAAAGATCCTTCCTTTGGAGTGTCACTTCGTATCTCACCTGACCGCTGATTCCCTGCAATTCCAGCCTGAGGCCGTCATCAATCTGGCGGGCGCTCCGATTGCAGACAAGCGCTGGTCTGCCGCGCGCAAGAAGATGATCCGCGAAAGCCGAGTCGTGCTCACCGAGCAACTCGTGTCGCTCTGCCAGAAGCTGGACTCGCCGCCTGCAACCTGGATCAACGCCTCCGCAGTTGGCTTCTACGGCGCTCAGGGCGACACCCTGGTCAAGGAAGACACCACCCCGGTGGAGGAGTTCACCCATGAACTCTGCCGCGACTGGGAATTGGCCGCCAGGGTCATGGAAAAGAGCGGCACCCGGGTCTGTCTCGCCCGTCTCGGACTGGTAATGGGCAAGGGAGGCTTCCTCAAGCGCCTGTGGCTGCCCTTCTCACTCGGTCTCGGCGGTAAACTGGGAGATGGCAGTCAGTGGATGCCTTGGGTTCACAGGCAGGATGTGGTACAAATTTTCCTGCAGCTTCTGCGCGACGAGAAGCTGTCTGGTCCTTTCAATGTGGTCTCCCCCAATCCCGTAACCAACGCCGAATTCACCCGGAAAATGGGTAAACGGCTTGGTCGCCCTACCTTCTTTACGGTACCGGCATTCATCCTCAGGCTCGGTCTCGGGGAGATGTCGCAGCTTCTGCTCACCGGCCAGAGGGCAGTCCCCGATCGACTACTGCGGGAGGGCGGTACGGTCTTTCTGTATTCAGACCTGGCCGAGGCGCTAAAAACGGTGGAAATGTAGGGTCTGCTACATTCCTTTTTTTCACTGACCGGAGCTACCTTTCAAGCCCTCAATGTCCTCAAAGGCGGGCTCGAAGCCTTCCATCTCTTGGGGTTCTTCGGAAGAATCCGGCCTCATGCGCCGGGGCTGATGGCTGGAGTTCTCCAAGAGTTTCACCACTTTCTGAAAAAGCTGCTTTGGCTGAAATGGCTTGATCAGGTATTCCGACACGCCCGAGTCTACTGCTGCCCTGACCCGCGCCAGTTCAGAAGACGATGTCAGCATGAGGAAGGGCAAGGTGCTGGTCTGCTCACATTCCCGCACCTTTTTCAGAATTTCCAGACCACTCATCTTTGGCATGTTCCAATCACAGATCACCAGATCCACCGCGTGACCGATCAGGTAATCGAGTCCGTCACGGCCATCCATCGCACAATCTACCCGCCTGAATCCCGCATCTTTCAGGAAGGCCTGAAGCAGCCCCCGAATCGACCCCTGGTCATCGATAACAACGATTCGTTTATTCTGAAGCACTTCGGGAGCCGTAAAGTCCATGACACCTACCCTCTTGGAAGACTGCCACCCATTGCAGTCAGTGATGTGAGTTCTTCTGCCAATACATCATAGACGACACGTATTCTCTTGCTGGTGTGCAATTCCCGGTGAGTCACCAGCCACACCGGTATCTTCGGGTTGAAGAGTTCAGGCAGCACGCAGACCAGATCGTTAAAGTAATTCTCTATGTCCATGGGCAGGAACCCGAAACCCAGCCCTTCCCGGATGAGTTGGAGCATACAGTTGCCACTGCCAGTCAGAGTACGGAACTGCCGTATGCTGAGCGAAAGCCCCTCAGCCGAAATGCCACTGATCAAATCTGCGATGTTTTCTATGCCAATAAAATCTTTGTTCGTAAGGTCATCGAAACTGCGCGGCATGCCGACTTCGTTAATCAGGCGCTTCGCTGCGTATATCCGGCCTCTCAGGCAGCCCACCTGACGCGCAATCAGATCCGGTTGCTCTGGTTCGGCATGTCTGATGGCAATATCTGCCTCTCTCTGAATGATATCCTGGATTTTGTCGGAAGCTGCCACCTCAATCACGATGCCAGGCGCTGTTTCACGCAGCCTTCGGATCACCCGCGGCAAGTAGTGTGTTGCCAGCATTTCACTGGCGGTCACACACACGCGCCCCTCAACCGCCTGCGACTGACCGGAGGCTGACAGAGACATTTGCCTGGCGGCTTCTGCCATTACACGAACGTGCTGAAGTAGCTCAATACCGGCATCAGTCAGCTGCAGTTTACGGTGGCCTCGCTCAAACAGAATCACACCGAGGGATTTTTCCAGGCTGGTTACCTGTCGGCTTAGGGTCGGTTGTGTTTGATTCAGCACTCTGGCCGCTGCCGACAGTGAGCCCTCCTCAGCAGCCACCAGAAAGGCGCGCACTTGGTTCCAGTCAAATGAGATATTGCCCCAGTTCATTGTTCTGCGTATATCAAACCTTCAGAAATAGCCATTCTATACTCAATCTACGTATGGTCAAATGAGCCCTGCTTGAACATCGAAAGTGAAAAGAGGTGGCATTAATGCCCATTGATTCAATGAAGTTTTGGGATCGGATCGCGCCCGGCTACAGTCAGCAAACCATTGCAGACGAACAGAGTTACACCCGCAAGCTGTCACAAACCCAGGCGCTTATGCAGCCGGATATGAAGGTGCTGGAATTTGGCTGCGGCACGGGGTCGACCGCTCTGCTGCATGCGCCATATGTCGCCAAGATAGTGGCGACAGACATCTCTTCCGCCATGATTGCGATTGCCCGCCAGAAAGCCAGGGCTGACAGTATCGATAACGTGACATTCATTCAGTCAGGAGCTGAGGAATTTGAGAGCCAGGCGGGCAGCTTCGATATGATCCTGGCCTTGAACCTCATTCACTTATTGCCAGATCACAACGCTTTTCTGTCAAAAGCCCACCGGTTGCTGAAACCTGGTGGAATCTTCGTATCCAGCACCGTCTGCCTCGCCGACCGCCTGTGGTTTATGCGCCCGGTGATTCCCGTCATGCAATGGCTGGGAAAGGCCCCTTTTGTCCAGTTCCTGAGTGCCCTAAAGGTAAAAAGGGCCATTACCGAAGCAGGTTTTGATGTTGTCGAAAGCTGGGCACACGGGCGAGCGAATAGCCTCTTTCTGATAGCAAGGAAAGCGTAGTGCATTCACTTCGGGCTTGGCTTACCAGGCCAGTCACCCCTTCTCTAAACGCTAATATTTCCAGGATCTTTAATGATGAAAAAATTTATTGGTATTGTGTGTTTTTCTTTTGCGTTGGCCGGTTGCAGTTCCAAAGGTGCATATTCTGGCCCAATCTGATCACTGATTCTGGTTTATTCCGATCACCTGTTCTGGATCTTTCCGATCACCGATTCTGGTTTTATCCGATCACTTTTTCTGGATTTCCAGAATCCGTGATCGGATTCCAGAATGCATGATCGGATATTTCCAGAATCCCACCCAGTGCATTGATTTATCTGTTTTTCTGCTTAACTTCCGTGCTTTTTCGGTACGGGAGCTCGAGCAGTGGCCAAAAAGAGGTTATCAATGCGCAAAATCAAGGACATTCTCAGGCTGCGCTATGAGCTCGGCCTGAGTTATCGGGGCATCTCCCAGGCCCTGAATATCGGCTACGGGACTGTTGTCGATTATCTTAAAAGGGCTGAGGCTGCCGGGCTGGGCTGGCCGATTCCCGACCATCTGCAAGAGCGGGATATCGGGCGTCTGCTCTTTCCCAGCCAGCCACTTACCGGGCAACGCCGCTTTCAGGAGCCGGACTTCTCCGACATTCATACAGAGCTCAAAAAGAAGGGCGTAACCCGCTTTCTGCTGTGGCAGGAGTATCGTGAGCAATACCCTGAAGACGGTTACAGCTATGCCCAGTTCTGTCATCGCTATCTGGAGTGGCGAGACCAACAGCAGCGCAGCATGCGTCAAACCCACAGAGCCGGGGAAAAGCTCTTTATCGACTACTGTGGACCGACCATCGGCATAGTCAATCCCGATACCGGTGAAGTCCGTCAGGCCCAGATCTTCGTGGCGGTACTGGGTGCTTCGAATTACACCTTTGCCTGCGCCACCTGGACCCAGACACAAGCGGACTGGCTACGGGCCCATGTGCAGGCGTTCAACTTCTTTGGTGGAGTTCCGGGTCTGTTGGTTCCCGATAACCTCAAGAGCGCTGTGCACAAGACACACCGCTACGAGCCCGACATCAACCCGGCCTATCAGCAACTGGCTCGCCACTATGGTGTCGCCGTGGTCCCGGCACGGCCTTACAAGCCACGCGACAAAGCCAAGACCGAAGTCGCTGTGCAGATCGTGGAACGCTGGATCATGGCGCGGCTGCGCCACCAGAGCTTCTTTACGCTGGCCGCTCTCAACCAGCAGATCCGCGAACTGCTCAGGCAACTCAATGAGCGCCCCTTCAAGAAACTGCCAGGCAGTCGCTTAAGCCAGTTCCTGCAACTGGATAAGCCGGCATTGAAATCTCTGCCTGCACAGCCCTACCTCTATGCCGATATCCGGCAGGTGCGTGTGCATGTGGATTACCACATTGAGTATGACCGGCACTATTACTCGGTCCCACATCATCTGGCCCGTCAGCTGCTGGAAGTCCAGGCCAGTGACAGCAGTATCTCGCTTTACTACCAGGGTAACCGGGTAGCCACACACCCGCGCAGTTACCGGCAGGGGGCACATACCACGGCTCGGGAACATATGCCGGAAAGTCACCGCGCCGTGAGCGAATGGTCACCACAGCGCTTCCTGAGTTGGGCCAGCGATATTGGCGAGCCTACTCATAAACTGGTTGAGCATCTGCTGAATCAAAAACGTCATCCGGAGCAAAGTTACCGGCGCGTTCTGGCCTTGCTCAGCAATGGCAAGCGCTACGGTCGTGAACGTCTGAATGCCGCCTGTGAAAGAGCCTGGCACATCAACTCACCCACGCGAACCAGTGTCGAGTCGATCCTCAAGCAGGGGCTCGACCTCTTGCCCCTGGATGAACCACAGGAAGAGCTTTGCCTGGAATCCCATGAAAATCTGCGCGGCGAGCGCTACTACCACTGACCCTCAAGGAGTCCTACACCATGCAACACCAACAAACCCTGCAGACCCTGCGCAGTCTCAAGCTCACTGGG
>JAUIAZ010000177.1 GCA_030427465.1 Gammaproteobacteria bacterium
TACTCATGACGATCCGGTCGCCCGGCTTGATTTTTTGCAGTCGCGAAGTCAGCGGACCATCGGGCACCTTGATGCTGAAAAACTCGAGCTCTTCTTCATAATTGGCGCTGGCGATACTGTAAGCACGCATCAGGGGCCGGCCTTCGGTCTCCAGGCCAATCATGATGAAGTGCCCGTTCTTGAAGCGGAAACCGGGATCCCGGCTGGTCTTGAAGCTGAACAAGGTATCATTCCAGTGATGAACCTGAGTAACGGTTTCGTGTCGCAAGCTGGCCATAGTCGCCTCCTGATCAATATTCGCCCACTATACCCGTCACCCACTAATCTGTTAAATTGATTTTTCTCATATATTTATACGGTTTTTCCGATAATGAAATTCACCCTCAGACAACTGGAGGTCTACTTGGCCACCGCCCATACCGGCAACCTGTCACGGGCAGCGGAACAATTGGCCCTATCACAGAGCGCCGCCAGTGAGGCCCTGAAGTCACTAGAATCGCAGTTTGACATTCAATTGTTTGACCGGGTGGGCAAACGACTGAAACTGAACGCACTGGGCCGACAGTTACGTCCGGAAGCGGAGAGCCTTCTGGAACAGGCACGGCAACTTGAACGTCACTTCCATCAACCGGACAGCGGAAGAGGTCAGCTGAACATTGGTGCCACACTGTCTATCGGCAACTATATCGGCATCAGCCTGCTCACCCATTACCGTAAGAAATACCCCGGAGTCAAAGTCAGTCTGGAGGTTGCCAATACACGGCACATCGTTGAACGACTGCTGAATTTTGATATCGATCTGGGCATGGTCGAAGGTGAGGTGAATCATGCGGATCTGAACATCACCCCCTGGCGTCCGGATGAACTGGTGGTTTTCTGTGCGCCGGACCACCCCCTGGCGAACAGCCCCCATCTGACGGACAAAGACCTGATACAGGCGGGCTGGATTCTACGGGAAGAGGGTTCGGGGACCCGTCAGGCTTTTGATAATGCGCTGCGAGGCTTGCTACCAAACCTGAACATTCTGCTCGAACTGCAGCATACCGAGGCCATCAAACGAGCGGTGGAATCCGGAATGGGACTGGGCTGTCTGTCCCGCATCACACTGCAGGAAGCACTCCGGCGCGGATCCCTGGTCGAACTGTCCGTGCCGCAACGCAACTTCCAGCGCCAGTTGTACCTGATGACTCATCGCGAAAAGTACCTGACTCAGGACATCGGGCGCTGGCTGGCGATCTGTGAAGCTCATCCCTGAAGCCCCCTCCCTGAGAAGCATGGCCAGGTAGCCAGAGCACAACTATACTGGGCCTAGCCTAGAGGGAATTATGCTGACTCACTACCTGTTAATTGTCGCTGTCTGTGGATTACTGACCGGACTGAGCCTGCCGCTGCAGGCTCAGGAACCGCCTGCCGAACCAGCTCCGGATCGCTCTTTTGTCGTCACGGTTGCGGATAATGCAGACCCCGAGTCTGCAGAAAAAGTCTGGCGTCTGGTTCAGTCGGCCTACCAAGCCATCGGCATCCGGGCAACCCGTTTGCAGGCCCCCCTGGCAAGACTTTACGTCATGGTGGAAAGTCAACAGGCCGATGCTGCCCTGGCCGGATTTCCGGAAACTGTTGAGTTGCAGTACCCCTCTCTGATCCGTGTCGAAACCCCGATTTTCACCACAGCCTATCATCTATATGCCAGGACTCCATTCAACTATCAGGAACCAGGCACCCTTCAGGCAATGCGAGTGGTATCCATGCGCGGTTCGGAAACGGTCAAGCGCGCCCTGCCCGGCACGGAGATCATCTGGGTCAACGAAGCCATACAGATGGTTCGTATGCTGGAACTGGGCCGGGCAGATGTTGCCATCGGTCTGGAAAAACACATGATGCATTTACTCGCGCAAACGCCGGAAAGCGGGATCCGAAGGCTCGACGAGGTGCCGTTTTTCGAAATCACGCTTTACCACTACATCAGCCCGCGTCATCGTGAGTTGGCACCCCGCTTGTCCAAGAGCTTGGCGGCAATCAAAGCTCGCTTGGCGCAACAAAAACAGCAAGGTGAAAATACGGCGCCATGAATCAGACACCATCAGCTGCGATAGAGTATGCCGATCTGGGAAGAATCCGCTTGGCCTACCAGTCTTTCGGACGACCAGACCGGCCGGCAGTGTTTCTGATAATGGGCCTTGGTGCTCAGATGATCGGGTGGCCAGACGCGCTCTGCCATAGCATTTCAGAATCCGGATACCGGGTGATCCGCTTTGACAACCGGGACATCGGTCAGAGCACACGATTCCCTGACCACCACAAGAGCCACCTGCTCAGCCATATTCTCAAACAGCGGCTGGGGCTGTTTGCCCGCCCGCCTTACACACTCTATGACATGGCCAAAGACTGCATTGGCCTGCTGGACCATCTGAAGATTGACAGCGCGCATATTGTCGGCGCTTCCATGGGCGGGATGATCGCACACATTGTAGCAGCACAGCATTATCGTCGCGTACGCAGTCTGGTCTCCCTGATGTCATCTCCTGGTGGCGTGGGCTTTGTGCCCAATGGCTTCCGGCTGGTCAAGCCGGTTCTGCAAAAACGCCAGAAAGACGCCGAAAGGAGTCCGCTCGATCGCAAGCTTGCCTGGGTGCAGGCCCTGGGATATGAAACCTCAGAGCACGAACGCCAGTTGATCCGGGATCGGCTGCAGGTAGCCATGGACCGCTCCAGTGACGATGCGGAAGGCACTGGACGTCAGATCAGGGCCATACTCGGCACCGGGTGTCAGCTGGGGATTCTGCGCGAAATACGGGTACCCACGCTGGTGATTCACGGGCGTGAAGACCCCCTGATTCCCAAACAGCGCGGCTTGCTGACCGCCCGCACCATCCCCAACGCGCGCCTGGTGCTGTTGCCTCAAATGGGACACGACCTGCCATCACACCTGCATCAGAAAGTGTCAGCCCTGATACTTGACCACATTCACCGGGTCGATACCGGGCGCAAGCGAAATGCCGCCCAAACGGCATAAAAAAAGGAGCCTGAGGCTCCTTTTCTTGTTGCGGTATCAGGACTGGTTATCAGCCATGCACCGCAATGCCGGAATTATTTACCCAGCATCTTTTCTTTCAGGTCTTCCTGGGCTGGCTTGTCAGAAAGCCAGATACCGAAGACAGCTTCCTTGAAGCTGATGCCACCATTGATGGTCTTCAACAGTTCTTCGTTCTTGTAAACTTCAAGGCCTGTGCCAGGAACGTAGACAATATCGAACACATCGTTTTCCATGATTTCTTCATCGAATGCAGAGATGAATTCATCGATGGAAGACTGGATCGGTGCCAGGTTACCGTTGGTGGCGTTTTCGAAGCCTTCGTTGGTCGCCGCTTTCATCTTGTCACTGGTTACCAGACCGGAAACCATGTGCAGTTTGATAGCCATCGGCTCGTCAGCCTTGACGATGGCCTGAGCGTCCTGAGTCACGTTCTGGAGATACAGGCCACCCACGTAGAGGTCGAGCATCCACTTTTCACGCAGACCGGCACCGTTCAGTTGCAGTTCGTTACCTGCAGACTCCAGTGAATCCGGAATATCAACACCAGCAACAGTTGCTGCCTGAGTTGAAGAAGCCATGCACAGGGTCAGTGCAGCAGCAAGCATAGTCTTTTTCATAGTTTTATCCCTAATCGCCTAGTTTATCTTTTTACAATCCAATTTTGTTAACGCGACGAACGCGTTCCAGCGTCGTGCCCGAGCATGGTATCAAGCGCCTTCCGGCCAAACTGCACAGCAGTTCTCACAATCGGTGCCAATCAAAAAAAAAGGCCCCCTGACGGGAGCCTTTCTTGGATCTGGTCTGTGTTCTATTTGAACAGGGTGTCGCAGGAAAGACCTTCTTTCTCCATCAGTTCGCGCATACGCTTGAGCGCTTCCACCTGAATCTGGCGCACCCGTTCACGCGTCAGACCAATCTCCTGCCCTACTTCCTCAAGTGTGCTTGTCGCGTAGCCACGCAGCCCAAAGCGACGGGCAATGACCTCCTGCTGCTTGTCACTCAGCTGGTCCAGCCAGCGATCCAGGCAGGTACGCAGATCACTTTCCTGCAATACTTCGGAAGGGTCGTTGGCAGAATCGTCCGCTACGGTATCGAGCAGGGATTTGTCAGTGCCGCCAATGGGGGAATCAACGGAGGTAATCCGTTCATTCAGGCCCAGCATGCGCTTGACGTCCTTCACCGGCTTTTCGAGCAATTCGGCAATCTCTTCCGCACTCGGCTCGTGATCCAGTTTCTGGGTCAGCTCACGGGCCGCCCGGAGGTAGACGTTCAGTTCCTTGACCACATGAATAGGCAGACGGATGGTCCGTGTCTGGTTCATGATGGCGCGTTCAATGGTCTGCCGGATCCACCAGGTCGCGTAGGTCGAGAAGCGGAAACCACGCTCGGGGTCGAACTTCTCGACCGCACGGATCAGGCCGAGGTTCCCTTCTTCGATCAGGTCGAGCAGAGTCAGCCCGCGGTTCACATAGCGTCGAGCAATCTTCACCACCAGGCGCAGATTGCTCTCGATCATGCGCTTTCTGCCGGCTTCATTGCCCTTGCGCGCCAACCGCGCAAAATGTACTTCTTCTTCTGGCGTCAGAAGAGGAGAAAAACCGATTTCGTTCAGATAGATCTGGGTTGCGTCCATCTGGCGATAGGAGGCGCCCTCGCCGAAGGATACCCGACCGTGCTGGGCTTTGTTAAAAGGAACTACAGAATCGGATCTGTCGCTGTTTTCATTGTTATTATCATCTTCAGCGTTTTCATCAAGTTCGTTTTCGATCTCAAAGTCGACGTCTTCTGCGTAAGCTTCACGTTCTGCTGCCATGATTTGCTTCCTGTTTTACCCCGTTATATTAAGAGGTCACTTTGTGTGGCGTGACCTTATCGTCTCGGCAGATATCTCAAGGGGTCGACTGGTTTTCCTCTGCGCCGAATCTCAAAGTGCAGTTTCGGCCGATTGCTACCTTCGTCTCCAAGCTCGGTGATTTGCTCTCCCCGGCGTACAAGATCACCCTCCTTCACGAGTATCTTGCGGTTGTGTGCGTAGGCGCTGAGGAAGTCCTCATTGTGTTTGATGATGACGAGAGGCCCGTAACCGATCAAACCACTACCTGCGTACACCACCTCGCCCTGCGAGGCTGCCAGCACCGGATCACCAAGTTTTCCTGCGATATCAATCCCTTTATTGACTCCACCGGTAGCGGAAAAGGTATCAATAATCGCGCCAGAATGTGGCCACTGCCACTTGAGGTCAGAACTTGAGCGCGCACTCGTAACATGTGATGTAGCCTTTTGTTTCTTTTTGTAATTTGTCGAAGAGCGGCTGCCCGAAGTCGTGCTGCCTGCGGCTCTTGGCTTGGAGGGCGCGGCCGTTACGCCGCTGCGATCAGACGTTATGCTTCCAGCGTCTCCCGCCAGGCTGATTCGTTGTCCCGGATGGATGATATAGGGCGCAGAAATCCGGTTGCTCCGTGCCAACTCCGCTGGATCCCTGCCGTAGCGCCAGGCGATGGAATACAGACTTTCGCCTTCCCGGACAATGTGTGCCCCCCAGCGCACCGGCGGATTGAAAGACGGGTCATTCAGAATATCGGGAGAGGTACAACTGGAGAGCAGTAACAGGGAAGCGGAAAGCAACAGAGAAGCGCCCAAGTACTTAGCATATTTGATGCCAGAAAAACGCAACATCTCGTTACATAACCTCCCGCACTCGCTTAAATTTCAGACAGGTTCTGGGATTTTTTAAGCACCAAAAGAACTAAAGATTATTTTCTTATGACCATTAAAATATAAAAAATTTAAGAAAACGCTCTAAGTAGTTCAAATATCGCCAAATTTCAGTTTCGACTCTGATCGACAAAAAATTAAAAGCCGGACAGAAAGTGCAAAAAGGTAACACTCAAGTGTTACCTCTGGTTACCTAGACCTTGCGATTCTGAACTTTCTGGTAACGGTCCATCAGAACAACCAGGCCAACACCCAATACAAAGAGGATTATAGCTAATAACAGCTGTGAAGATTGACCTGTAAGCTGTTCATAATGCTCAGGAAGGATATTTCTCTCGATCAGGGGAACCGGCTCGCCCTTGCTGTTGATCCGGTATTCCAGCACCTGCTTCCAGGGCCAGACCTTATTAAGAGAACCGAGCATAAACCCGGTCAGCAGAGCCAGAGTCAGATCATGATACGCCTTCAGCAACCATTTCAGAATGTGGGAAAAGCCCATCAGCCCCACAATACAACCTCCGGCGAACACCGCCAGCAGAGCGATATCAAAACCTTTGATAGCTCCGATCACATGAGCATACATGCCCATGACCAGCAGCAGGAAACTGCCTGACACCCCAGGCAAAATCATGGCACAGATGGCAATCATTCCGGCCAGGAACAGATTCAGGTTAGTCAGCGGAATCTGCGAGGGCGCCATCATGGTAATGGCATAAGCCATCAACGCACCGCTCAGAATAGCCATGTATGTGGTCAATCCCGGCGCTTTCATGGCTGCACGGATCAGAAAAACCGAACCCAGGATCAAACCGAAGAAGAATGACCAGAGCATAATGGCATGCTGCTCCAGCAGCCAGTTGATCAGGTGGGCCAGCGAAGCCACGCTGGTGAGTATGCCGGCAAACAACACCACCAGAAAAGTACCGTCTATGGCTTGCCAGACTCCGGCCCAGCCTTTGGTCCGCCAGACTGAGAAGAGGCGGTGATCGAAGGCGCTGATGGCAGTAATCAGTCGCTCATAGATCCCGGTAATAAAAGCAATGGTTCCACCGGATACCCCTGGAACGATATCCGCCGCACCCATGGCGAGCCCACGTAAAAACCAGCCCAGCATCAGCGCACCACCCCACTGAGCAATGGTACAAAGCGCACAGCTTCAACCGTGCGCGCTTCCCAGCCTTCCGCAGTCTGCTCGATGACACGCAGTTCCTGGGCACCATCGACACCAACCGGAATGACCAGGCGTCCGCCCGGACTCAGCTGGGTCAGCAACTCCTGAGGAATCTGTTCCGGCGCTGCTGTGACCAAGATGGCATCGAAAGGGCCCTCTTCCGGCCAGCCCCAGTTCCCGTCAGAGAGGCGGGTTCTGATGTTGTTGGCCTTGAGTAGTTTGAAGCGCTGGGATGCGCGCTTGAGCAAAGGCTCG
>JAUIAZ010000178.1 GCA_030427465.1 Gammaproteobacteria bacterium
TTGATAATTACTTCCAGAGCAAGGATCTTAGACAAGTTTACAAACTGTAACCAGCCCGGCACACCAGAAACCCCAAGGGGATCACAGTCTAGACAGGTATCACGCCTTCCAGCAAAGACTCAAGGTGCTCCGGCCCGAGAATGGCCACCCCTAGTGTCCTGGCTTTTTCCAGCTTCGACCCGGCCGCTTCACCCGCCAGAAGATAGTCGGTTTTCTTGCTGACGCTGCCGGTGACCTTCGCCCCCAGCGTTTCCAGTCGCGCCTTGATGTCGTCCCGGGAAAGATCTGGCAGGGTGCCCGTGATGACAAAGGTCTTGCCATCCAGCGCGGACGCAGTCTCTTCTTCTGATTCGCTCCGGGGGGAAGGCCAGTGTACGCCCAGATCCCTCAGGTCATTGATGATGCCGAGATTATCCGGCTGACGGAAGAAGTGAACGATATGACCGGCAACGATGGGGCCAATATCCGGCACCGCCAGCAGGCTCTCTTCATCCGCTTCCATGATCGCCTCCAGCGTGCTGAAATGGCGCACCAGATTTTTGGCTGTGGCCTCCCCCACTTCCCGGATACCCAGAGCATAGACAAAGCGGTCAAGGCGAGTATTTCTGGACTTGTCCAGCGCCTTCAACAGATTATCAGCCGACTTCCTGCCCATACGCTCCAGACCGGCGATCTGGTCTGCCTCGAGCCGGTACAGGTCGCCAGCTGATCTGACCATATCAAGCTCGACCAGTGTCTCGATCAGCTTCTCTCCCAGGCCCTCGATATCCATGGCTTTGCGGGAGGCGAAGTGCTTCAGGGATTCCTTGCGTTGCGCTGCGCAGGTCATACCGCCGGTGCAGCGAGCCACTGCCTCACCTTCAAGCATCAGGACTTCAGAACCACAGACCGGGCAGTTCTCTGGAATCTCCGTGCGCGGCAGATCTGATTGCCTTTTTTCCGTCAGCACCCGCACGACCTGTGGGATGACATCGCCCGCCCGACGCACAACCACCTGATCCCCTGCCCGGGCATCCAGACGCTGAATTTCATGCAGGTTGTGCAGCGTTGCATTACTGACCGTCACGCCACCGACAAAAACCGGTTCCAGCCGGGCAACAGGAGTCACTGCGCCGGTGCGTCCCACCTGAAAGTCTATGGCCAGCAGACGCGTAACTTCTTCCTGCGCCGGAAACTTGTAGGCAATGGCCCAGCGCGGCGCACGGGAAACGAAGCCTAGCTTCTGCTGCAACCCAAAATCATTGACCTTGAAAACAACCCCGTCGATGTCAAAACTCAGGCCGTCCCGCTCTTTTCCGATGTGTTCGTGATAGGCCTTCAGCTCAGACAGCTTGTCACATTTCTGAAGCAGATGACTGACTTTCACCCCCCACTCCCGCAACTGCAGCAGGCATTCGAACTGGTTGGAAGGAATCTGGCCTCCTTCTACAAACCCGGTGCCGTAAGCACAGAATTCCAGTTGCCGCTGGGCGGTAATACGGGCGTCGTGTTGCCGAAGACTCCCGGATGCCGCATTGCGCGGATTGACGAAGGTTTTTTCTCCCTTCGCCCGCTGACGCTCATTCAGGGCTTCAAAGGCCTGTCGCGGCATGTAGATTTCGCCACGAATCTCGAGGATGTCCGGGTAAGCGCTGCCACGCAGCGTCAGGGGTATGCTGTTGATCGTGCGCACATTGCTGGTGATGTCTTCACCCGTCTCTCCGTCGCCGCGGGTAAGCCCCTGAATCAGGGTTCCGCGTTCGTAGGTGAGACTGATCGCAGTTCCGTCGAGCTTGGGTTCGGCGGTGAAAACCAGGGTTTCAGGCGTGCCAAGCCGGTCGGTCAGACGCTGAAGAAAGGCATCCAGGTCTTCATCACTGAATGCGTTATCCAGCGACAGCATCGGCTGTCGGTGGGCTACTTCGGTAAATCCGGAAGCGGGTATGGAGCCAACGCGTTGCGTGGGAGAGTCGTCGCTGATCAGTTCTGGATTTTCCGTTTCCAGTTGTTTCAGGCGCTGGAAAAGGCGATCGTAATCCGAGTCAGTCAGCGACGGGTCATCAAGCACGTAATAGCGATAGTTGGCTTCGCGCAGGGCCTCTCTCAGCTTTCCGACTTCTGTCTGCAGTCTGTGCGTGTCGCTCATACTCTGGCTGACAGGGTCCTGCGGGCAAATTCGCGCACACGATTGCGACTGTGCTCAATGGTCTGAGCACTCAGGACACTCTGGCTCTCGTCGCGCAGTTCGCCATTCAGGTTCCGGGCCAGACACTGCGCGGTTTCGAGCATGTAATCAAAGGCCATCATGGCATCATCCGGACCGGGCAACTGCATGAAGAAACAGACTCCGGGAATGCGCTTGTTTTCAAAGCCCGGCAAAAAAATACCGGGTTCGACCGCATTGGCCATACTGAATTGAATGGGCCCCTGCTGGTAGCCATGCTCGTGCCGGTGAAAAATCTGCATCTTGCCCAGTTCCAGTCCGCAGGCCTCTACCAGGCGACGGAGCTTCTCGCCCTCAAAACCACCTTCATCCCGGCTCAGCACATTCATAACCAGGATTTCCTGCTTACCTCCTTCCGGGCTCACCGTTGCTGCTCTCGGTGGGGCTTCTGAGCCGCTCCGGCTTTCCGACGGTTCCCGTGTGACCGCTTTCAGAGGAGACAGGAATCGCTCCTTGAACTGATCGCGGGCAGAGGATCTGGTCGCCTGCCCGGCAGTCTGTTCTCTCTGCACCACGCGATAGGCCTGATCCGGACTGTCTTCCGGTTCAGCGTGCATACCATCCTGGGAATCATCGTATGAGGCCGGCTCGTCAGCAGCACTGGAAAGCCCCCCCTCTTCACTGAACTGTTCTTCACCCGGCCGATTGACAACGCGAAACCCACCGGCCGGCAGTTCCGGGTTAAAGTCATCATCCAGAGGCGAAGCTGCCAGATCAGGTGCCCCCATTCCCTGGAATATTTCTTCTTTATCCCGGCGTGCCCGATGGGCTCGCCGAAGGGCATCAACAACCACCACAAGAATGATGGCGACCCCAACCAGAAACAGCCACTCTCTCAATTCCATCGTATCCCGCCCACTGACTTCATGATTTTGTTGTTTATTTGATCCAACTTTATTCAAATCGCCGACTACTGGCAACCCGCGGCCCTGTCAGGCATTGGCCAGCGCGGCCGCTTCATCGACATCAACAGATACCATGCGGGAGACTCCAGGCTCATGCATGGTCACGCCCATAAGATGGTCTGCCATCTCCATTGCGATTTTATTGTGCGTAATATAGATGAACTGCACCTGAGATGACATCTCCTTGACCATGCGCGCATAACGCCCGACGTTAGCGTCATCCAGTGGTGCATCAACTTCATCCAGCATACAGAAAGGTGCCGGATTCAGCTGAAAAATGGAAAAGACCAGCGCAATTGCCGTCAGGGCTTTTTCCCCGCCCGATAACAGGTGAATCGTACTGTTTTTCTTGCCGGGTGGCCTCGCCATGATAGCGACCCCTGTCTCCAGAAGGTCTTCACCGGTGAGCTCCAGATTGGCGCTGCCGCCGCCAAATACTTTGGGGAACAAAGCCTGCAGACTGTTGTTCACCCGGTCATAGGTTTCTTTGAACTTTTGACGCGTCTCGCGATCAATTTTGCGTATCGCTGTTTCCAGGGTTTCCAGGGCCTCTTCCAGGTCGGCGTTCTGCTCGTCCAGATAAACCTTGCGCTCACTCTGTGACTCATATTCATCGATGGCAGCCAGGTTAATCGCACCCAAGCGCTGAATACGCGCACTGATATTCTCCAGAGCCTGATCCAGGTTTTGCTGTGAGTCTTCCTCGCTTACCCATTCACCGGCTTCGGACAGTGTCGTCTGCGCTTCGCGGAGGTGCTCCAGAGCACTCTGCTGTCGCAATTCAGCCTCACGGATGGCCAGCCGATGCTCTTCAATCCGCCCGCGGATACTCTGAACGCTTTCCTCAACCTGAAGACGTTCGGTCTCCATGCGACGCAAGGTCTCATCAGTCTGTTGCAGCGCCTGGCGGACACCGGCGAGCTTTTCTTCTTCGCTAACCCGCGCGGCCAGCTTGTCTTCGAGGTCAATGCGTGCGGCTTCCAGGGGCTCATCCAGGCTTTCGGATTCCTCCTGGACCCAGAGCAGCCGCTCTCTGGCCTGCTCCCGGGAAGCCAGACTCTTGTCCAGTGACTGCTGCAAACCTTCATGGCGCGCCTCAAAGGTATGTAGCTGCATCTGGACCTGGTGACGCTTCTCACGTGCTTGCCTGAGCCGATCCCGCAACTGTTCCCGCTTTTGGGTAAGCCCGGCCCGCGCCGACTCGACTTCTTTCTCCTGACCTGCCAGATTTTCCAGCGCCGCCATGGCCCGATCCCAGGCTGACCGGGTTTCTGTCAGAGCCCGCTTTTCATCCTGCAGGCGCTCCTCCAACTGACGCTGTTCTTCCAGGATGGCAGCACGCCGCTTGGCATACTGCTCCTGGCGGGCCTCGTGCGCACTGGTCTTGGCTCGGGATGCCATGAGTTCCCGGTTAAGGTTCTCAAGCTCACCCCGCAGATCCCTCAACATCTGTTGGCCCTGCTCCTGCTGTTCCCGTAAGGCACTGCGCCCGGCCAACTGTGTTTCCAGTTCGGCATCAACGGTACTCAAGGTTTCTTTCAGTTCCCTGAGCTTTGACTGCCTTTGCAGGCGCCCTCCTTCCGAACCGGCAGCCGATGGCTTGTGCAGCCAGTCGGCACCGATCCGCGTTCCACTGGGAAGGAGAAAAAACTGCTCTGGCTGTAGTTCTTTCCGGCGCTTCATTGCCTCTTCTGCTGACTCCAGGGGAAGTGCTCCCGATAGCCAGCCGGTTAGGGCCGCGGGACCACTGACGTCCATTGACAGACCGGTGCCCGAACTCTGCCCCTCCACGACACGCAATCCGGCGGGCCAGTCCTTCACCGACAGGCTATCCAGACCGTTGTCTATCACATACGCTCCCAACCAGTCTCCGAGGCAAGCCTCTACAGCCTGCATCCAGTGAGGGGCCGCAGTGACTTTTTCTGCCAACAAAGGTGGTACGGACAGGTTGCTGTGCTCGAAAAACTGCAGGATACCGGCAGAAGAGTCGTCATCAGCGGCTGCTTCCAGAGCCTCAAGCGCCCCCTGCTGCCCCAGAATTTTCTGTCGCTTTTCCTGCAGGTTCTGAACTTCCTGAGTAGCTGTTTCAAGCGCCAACTCTCGCTGCTTCTGGGCCTGCTCCAGCGCATCACGCTGCTCTGCACGCTCTTCCATGACCAGAGTGAGTTCAGCTTCACTTTCCTTTAGCAGCAGGGTTTCCGTGTCATCTCCCTGCGGCATGGACTGTAATTCACTGCCCAGACGCTGGATCTGCTCCGATGCCAGCCTGCTGCTGCGCTCGGACTGCTGGATCCGCTCCTGTGAGACTTCGGCCGTACGCCTTGCTTCGGCGGTTTCCGCCGCAAATCTCGCCTGCTGTTCCTGCCAGGAAGACCATTCCTCTTCGACACCGTCCAGTGCTTCCTGTGCCTCTTCCTCAGCCAGGCCCAGCATCTCCAGTTCAGGCCTGGCGTCTTCCAGATCGGCTTCAAGCTCGCTGAGTGTTTCCTGCTCCTGGCGGATCTCATCCTCCAGCAGCTGCTGACGGGCTTCAATCTGCTGACGCTCAGCTGACAACTGGCGACGCCGTTCATCAGCGCCTTTGATCTGCTGTTCCAGGCTGGCAATCTCGGCACCTACCCGGTAGTAGTCTCCCTGAGCCGCATCTACGGCTCCGGCCTGATCACTCCGGGCCTGACGCAGTACATCGAGCTTGCTTTCATTCCCGGCACGCAGAGACAAAGCATCTTCCAGTTCATTCTGCTGTTTCTGCAATGCCTCTTGTGCGGTCACCTTATCCTGTTCATGGTGCCGCCAGCGTACCACTGACAGACGGGCCTTGAGTTGGCGTTCTTCCTGTTTATAGCTGCGATACTTTTCTGCGGTCTTTGCCTGACGTTGCAGACTGGATAACTGACGATCCAGTTCCTCGCGTATGTCCGCCAGACGCTCCAGATTCTCGCGGGTACGCCGGATTCGTTGCTCAGTTTCCTTGCGCCGCTCTTTGTATTTGGAGATGCCTGCAGCCTCTTCGATGAAGACTCGCAGTTCTTCCGGGCGGGATTCAATCAGACGGGAAATCATTCCCTGTTCTATGATGGCATAGCTTCTGGGACCCAGTCCCGTTCCCAGGAACAGGTCGGTAATGTCTTTGCGACGACACTTGTTGCCATTCAGGTAATAGAGTGACTGCCCGTCCCGCGTCACCTTCCGCTTGACTGCGATGTCACTGAACTTGGCAAATTCGCCCCCCAGGGTCATATCACTGTTATCAAAAACCAGTTCAATACTGGCGTGAGATACCGGTGCCCGACCGACGGAGCCGTTGAAAATGACATCCGCCATGCTCTCGCCGCGCAGGTGCTTGGCTGAACTTTCGCCCATAACCCAGCGCACCGCATCTATTATATTGGACTTGCCGCAGCCATTGGGCCCGACCACGGCGCACATGTTCCCCGGCAGATTCACCGAGGTGGGATCTACAAAAGATTTAAAGCCTGCCAGCTTGATGGTTTTCAGGCGCATGGATTACCTGTTCTGTCGATTGGTCACGCGGCGCTCTTTTCCCTTAGCGCATCAATGACCATCTGCTTCTGGTGTTTGGCAAATACCTGCACGACACCCGGAATAGCCTGGAGATCCCGTTTGGTCACCACATTGACCAGGGATTCAAAGAACTGACGGCTCTGTGGAATGGCCCGGTGGCGGGATTTGATCGCCATATAATAGGTGCGGCTGATTGCCGGCCTGAAGTTTTCCAGCGTTTCTTCCAGATAGGGGTTATCCACCACGGGGTAGCACAGGGTCAACAGATCAAGACCCGACCCAACCACTTCCTCCGCGTCGAGGCTGTCGCCAGCCAGTTTGCTGATGATTTCCTGAATCTGGCGGATAACCCGCTCCAGGTCAGCCGGTTGCCAACGTTCGGCGAACTTCACCGCCAGCATGACAATCAGGCCCTCAACCATATCGTACAGGGCATCCACGTTTTCGACGGTCAGATCGCTGACTACAGCCCCCTTGCGAGGGTATATCTCAATCACATGACGACGCTCAAGCAACAGCAGTGCCTCGCGCACAGAGCCACG
>JAUIAZ010000179.1 GCA_030427465.1 Gammaproteobacteria bacterium
CAGGGCCACGTCAAATGGTTCGTTTTCCCGTACTCGAACAGAAGGCATTCAATCGTTCCTGTAAGTTTCAAAAAAGGCTTTACGGCCTTTTCATTCGTGTGAATTCATTATTGCCAGTCAAACGCTCTGGGCTTCTCTGCCCACCCGTCACAGACAGAGCCTGAGAGACAGTGACCAACAGCGCCCAGAAGGAACTGGCAAGTTTAAGGGCGCGAATTGTAAACGTTCAGGGCTTGGCTTGTAAAGCCTATCTTTTGAGCAAATGCTGGTCTGCTTGCGCCGGTTGTGATACAAAGCGCGCATGATAGTGCTTGGTATAGAAACTTCCTGTGATGAAACGGGGCTTGCCCTGTTTGACGGTCAGCAGAATCGTCTGCTGGCGCACCGCCTGTACAGCCAGATCGAACTGCATGCCGAATACGGCGGTGTGGTGCCGGAGCTGGCCTCGCGTGACCATGTGCGGAAGCTGACACCGCTCTGCCGCCAACTGCTGGCGGATGCCGGCCTGAGTCCTGCCGACCTGGGAGGTATTGCCTACACCGCGGGGCCCGGTCTGGCCGGTGCGTTGATGGTAGGGGCCTCTTTCGCGGTCGCCCTGTCGCTGGCTCTGGGGGTCCCCAACATTGCGGTGCATCACCTGGAAGGTCATCTGCTGGCACCAATGCTGGAGGACACCCCCCCTGAATTTCCCTTTCTTGCCCTGCTGGTCTCGGGCGGGCACTCCCAGTTGATTTCTGTCAGCGGAATCGGGCGCTATGAGCTCCTGGGAGAAAGTCTGGATGATGCGGCCGGAGAAGCCTTTGACAAGGTCGCCAAGATGATGAATCTGGGGTATCCCGGCGGCCCTCGGGTAGCAGGCCTGGCCGAGGAAGGGGACGCGGACGCGCTGCCTTTTCCACGTCCCATGACAGATCGTCCCGGGCTCGACATGAGCTTCAGTGGTCTGAAGACGGCCACATTGAATCACCTGCAGCGGGAGCAGGCTCCGACCCGGGAGTATCTGGCCAATGTTGCCGCAGGCTTTCAGAAAGCCGTTATTGATACCCTCGTGATCAAGTGCCGGCGCGCCCTGAAACAGACTGGCCTCAAACGCCTGGTTGTGGCCGGTGGAGTAAGTGCCAACCGACAGTTGAGGGAGTGCCTGCAACAGGAACTGGGTGCAATCGGAGCTTCCGTGTTCTATGCCCGTCAGGAATTCTGTACAGACAACGGGGCCATGATTGCTTACGCGGGCTGTCAGCGCCTGTTGGCAGGTGAAAACAGTGGGGTGGAGGTCAGGGCGATTCCTCGTTGGCCCCTGGCGACACTTTCTGCTCCGGGGGCCGCTCCGGCCGGTGACTGAGCGGCGCTTCCTGCCGGTTGACCAGTCTGGCAATATTGTCTCTGTGGCGGACCAGGAGGAAGATAGCCAAGACGGTAAAAAAGGGTACTGATTCCGGGTCCAGTAACCAGGCCAGCCAGGGTGCCGCGGCGGCTGCACTCAGAGAGGCCAGCGCGGAGATCCGTTTCCACTTCATGATGAAAACCCAGAGTGCGGTCAGAACCAGAGTGGTTGCCGGTGCGACCATCAGCATGGCGCCCATTGTAGTGGCAACGCCCTTGCCGCCGCGAAAGCGGTGGAATACCGGGAGTACGTGGCCAATGACGGCGGCCACGGCTGAGAGCAGCAGAGTGCTGTAGTCGTCGCTTAGCCAGCGCGTGAAAAGGACTGCCAGCATGCCTTTGCCAACATCCCAGATAAGGGTCAGCAAGGCAGGTTGCCAACCGCCGAGGCGGTACATGTTGGTGGCGCCGGGGTTGCCGGAGCCTGAGCTTCCGGGGTCGACCAGGCCGTACCAACGCTGTACGGGGTAAGCCGCCAGAACGGAGCCGAGCAGGTAGCTGACCAGCAGACAGAAAACGACAAGTATTGGGTGATCCATAGGGGCATCATAACGCCTGTCCCGCATGAAATGTATGCGCACTAGACGCAGACCGTATGCTCGAAGCAGGAGGCAGATTGGACCAGATAATTGTAGAAGGGCTCGAAATTGACTGTGTCATCGGCGTGTTCGAGCATGAAAAGTTACGTACCCAGACCCTCAGCCTTGATCTGTGGCTTTGCCACGATCTCCGGGCGGCCGGTGAACAGGATGACCTGTCGCTGACGCTGGATTACGGCACCATCAGCGAGAGGCTGAGAGCCTTTGCGGCTTCGCATCAGTTCGAGTTGCTGGAAACTCTGGCAGACCGCTTTGCCCACATTCTCATAAATGAGTTCAGGGTCAGTTCCCTGAAGCTGCATCTGCGCAAGTTCGCTGCGGTTCCGCGGGCGCACTCTGTTGGCGTGATGATCGAGCGGGAGGCTTGAAGCATGGCACTGATGCGCGTCGGAATCGGCAGTAATATCAATCGTACCCAAAATGTCACGCGAGCGCTGACGGCAATGGAAGCGGCCTATGCGGCTTTGCGCTGCTCTCCCGTGTACGAAGCTGAGGCCATGGGCTTCAGTGGGGACCCTTTTCTGAATCTGGTGGCGGAATTCGAGACCCAGGAGTCTCTCCCCCGTGTCCAGCGTTTTCTCAAGCAGCTGGAAGCAGACAGTGGTCGGACCGGCAACGAAACCAAGTGGTCGGGGCGTACCCTGGACATCGACATCCTGACCCGCGATCAGCTGGTGGGAGTGTATGAGGGGGTCGAACTGCCCCGGGGTGAAATCCTGGAAATGGCTTATGTCCTGAAGCCGCTGGCTGACCTCGCCCCCTCAGACCGGCATCCGCTCAGCGGGAAAAGCTATGCGGAGCATTGGGCCGGGTTCAGGGGGCGTGTCGGACTGGATCTGTATAGCGGCCCGGAATTCAGCCGCTGGATTCCCTGAAGCGCTGAACGGCCGCCGCAGTAGAGGCATCCAGCGCCTGCAGCGAGGCATCCGGTGATTCCAGCAGGGGCAGCAGGCTGTCACAGAGCTGTTTGCCCAGCTCGACCCCCCACTGATCAAAACTGTTCAGATCCCAGATGGCACCTTGCACAAAGACCCTGTGTTCATACAGGGCAATCAGGCTGCCCAGGGTTTCGGGGGTCAGTTTTTCCAGGGTGATCAGGTGGCTGGGTCGGTTGCCGGGGATCACCTTGTGGGGTGCCAGTTTTTGGGCCTCTTCCACAGACAGGCCTGCTGCCTGAAGTTCCTGCATCGCAGATTCCAGGGATTTTCCATGCATCAGAGCCTGAGCCTGTGCCAGGCAGTTGGAAGCCAGCATGGCATGATGGCGGCCAATCGGATAGTGGCTCTTGAGTGGCAGAATGAAATCAACAGGGATCCATTCGCCACCCTGATGCAGCAGCTGGTGATAGGCATGCTGGCCGTTGGTGCCGGCACCTCCCCAAAGTACCACGCCCGTCGCCATGGATACCGGGTTACCCGATCGGTCAACTGTCTTGCCGTTGCTCTCCATATCGACCTGTTGTAGATGGGCAGGCAGGTTTTCCAGGCTTTGATCATAGGGGATAACGGCGCAACTGCTGGCGCCCAGGAAGTTCTGATACCAGATGCCCAGTAGGGCCAGAATGACCGGCATGTTTTCTTCGGCAGGGGCTTCGCGGAAGTGTTCGTCCATGGCGCGGGCTCCGGCGAGCAGTTTGCGAAAGTTTGCCATACCGACTTGCAGGGCTACCGGCAGTCCGATGGCGGACCACAGCGAATAGCGTCCGCCAACCCAGTCCCACATCGGGAAAATATTGCTTTCTTCGATGCCGAATTCACGTGCCAGGGCGACATTGCTGGAAACCGCCACAAAGTGTTTGCCGATTTCACTGCTTTCGCCTCCTCCCTTGAGGAACCAGTCCCGGGCGCTTTCGGCGTTGGTCAGGGTTTCCTGGGTTTTGAAGCTCTTCGACTGAATGATGAACAGAGTGGTTGCCGGTGTAAGGTCTTCCAGTGTCGTGGCCAGATCAGCGGCATCGATATTGGATACAAAATGGCAGCGCAAATCTTCTTCCCAGTAGGGCCGCAGGGCTTCAATGGCAACTCTGGGGCCGAGATAGGAGCCGCCTATCCCGATGCTGACTATGTCGGTGATCTCACGTCCGTCAAAGCCCAGCCACTGCCCATCGCTGACCTTTTCAACGAAGGCTTCCATGCGATCGAGCGTGGTCGTGACATCGGCTTTGATGTTATTGCCATCCACCCAGACCGGCTCCTCCGGGTCCCCCCGCAGTGCGGTGTGCAGAACGGCTCGCTTCTCTGTGTGGTTGATCACCTGGCCACTGAAAGTGGCTTCGGTCAGGGCCTTGAGACCGGCGCTATTGGCTAGCTGGCAGAGCCGGCTGCGAACCCCCTCGGTCAGAGGCGTTTTGCTGTAGTCCAGGTGCAGCCCGGCCGCAGCAAGAGAGAAGTTGACGACCCGGTCCGGGTCTTGCCGGAACAGGTCGCTAATGGTCTGGTTTTCCTGTTCCTGTGCGGCCTGCAGCAGGTCTTGCTTGCAGCGCAGAACGGCCTCGGTGTCATAGTGGTCCGGATAGTCCATTTTTACTCCGTGTCACGAATAGGGGAAAGGCTCAGGTTATCAATCAGTCGGGTGGATCCCAGGAAGGCGGCCACCGCAATGGTCAGGGGTTCTGACCGGTCTCTGGCCGCCTGCAGGCTATCGCTGTTCACAATTTCCAGGTAGTCCACTCGGAGTCCGGCTTCCTCAAGCGCTTCTATGCCCCAGGCAATCGTGGTAGGCAAGTCATGGGCTGCCTTGAGCAGTTGTTCGCGCATGGCGGTCAGGGTCGTGTAGATCTGGGCGGCTTGTGCTTTCTGGTCTTCGCTGAGGTAGCCATTGCGGGAGCTCATCGCCAGCCCGCTGACCTCGCGAACCGTCGCTCCGGTTCGGATTTCAACCGGCAAGCGCAGATCACGTACCATTTTTCGGATCACTGCGACCTGCTGATAGTCCTTCTCACCAAACAGGGCAACATCCGGCTGCACCATATTGAACAGGATATTCACCACGGTGGTCACCCCGTCAAAGTGGCCGGGGCGGCTGGCACCACAGAGTCCCTCGGTCAGAAGCGGTACGATGACCTTGGTATGACGCTCAAGCCCTTCGGGGTAAATCGCGGTGGAATCTGGTGTGAACAGGAGGTGGTTTCCGGCTTCCTGCAGTTTTTGCTGATCTGCCTCAAGGGTTCTGGGGTATTTGTCCAGATCCTCATTGGCCCCGAACTGGAGCGGGTTGATGTAGATCGATGTCACCACAAAGTCCGCCAGGCGGCTGGCCTCGCGGACCAGTGAGATATGTCCGTCATGCAGGTTGCCCATGGTGGGAACAAAAGCTATACGGTGCCCCTGCTGACGCTGCTCGCGTAGCAGAATGGCCAGTTCTTCAGGGTTGCCTAGGGTGATCATAGGTTGAAGGAATGCTCCTCTGCGGGAAACTGTCGGCTACGAACAGCCATGGCGTATGCGGCGAAGGCTGCCTGTATACTGTCTGACTCTACCATAAAGTTTTTGACGAATTTAGGTCGCCTGCCGCGACCCAGTCCCAGAAGGTCGTGCATGACCAGGACCTGGGCATCGGTATGCGGGCCGGCACCGATGCCAATGACGGGCACACTGACGTTTTCGGTAATCTTCTGCGCCAGTCGGGTCGGAACGCATTCGAGCAGAATCAGGTCGGCCCCAGCCATCTCAAGGGTCCGGGCATCCTCAAGCATCTGCTCAGCCGCAGCATCGCTTTTTCCTTGTACTTTGTAGCCACCGAGCTTGTTGACTGACTGGGGCGTCAGCCCCAGGTGGGCGCATACCGGCACACCCTGTCGTGCCAGTTGTCTGATGCTCTCTGCCAGCCAGGCGCCCCCCTCCAGCTTCACCAGATGGGCTCCGGCACGCATCAGTTTTCCGGCATTCTCGAGGCAGGCGTCCACCGTGCCGTAGCTCATGAAAGGCATGTCGGCCATGATCAGGCTGTTCTGGTTGCCCCTTTTGACGCAGCCGGTGTGGTAGGCCATGTCTTCCATGGTGACCGGTAGAGTGCTGTCGTGGCCCTGCAGAACCATTCCCAGAGAATCTCCCACCAGCAGCATTTCTATGCCGGCTTCACCGGCTTCGTAAGCAAAAGTGGCATCGTAGGCAGTCGTTACGCAGAAGGGGGTTCCTTTCTGCTTCATTTCCTTGAGCTGTGTCAGGCTGACAGGCATAAACGGGCATCCTCTACGGTTGGACTGTGAGTGCGTGTTATAGCTTAAATCGCGGCAGACTGCTAAGGGTCGCTGATGTCCCGAAGTCGGAAGAGAGGCTACGGGTGGGCTAGATGGCTTCCGGGCAAGGGGCTCCCAGCGCCTCAATCAACCGGCTGAGCGTGCCCTGCCGGGGAATCTCGAGGTCGGGGGCGAGATCTTTCAGGGGATACAGGACAAAAGCGCGTTCAGCAATGCCGGGATGGGGCAGGGATAGGCGGGGGCACTCATGAATCAGATCACGATAGACCAGCAGGTCGAGATCCAGGGTTCTGGGGCCCCAGCGCTCGGCCCGGATCCGGCCGAAAGCCTCTTCAATGGCCTGTAAGTGATCCAGCAACACCAAGGGTTCCAGGCGCGTTTCCAGTTCAGCTACGGCATTCATGTACCAGGGTTGCCCGGGGGGGCCCATCGGCGGCGTACGGTAGAGCCGGCTACTTGCCTGCAGCCGGGTTTCCGGAAGGGAGGCAAGCCGGGCCAGGCTGCGTAGCAGCTGTGAGGCGGGGGCATCGAGGTTGCTGCCGATGCCAATGTAGGCCTGCACGTGGCCGCTGTTCACTCGGGTGGCCGCCGCTTTCTCGGGCGACGCCTGCGGCGTGGGCGTCTGGGCGAGTCTTCTTCCGCGCTATCGCTGTCCGCACGATGACTGCCGGGAACCGGCGGATGTTTACGCTGAAGATCAGTCCACCAGGCCCCCAGCTTTTCGCTGTCCGGAACTTCGCCGCTCTGCTCTCTGAGCAGGAGCAGGT
Source organism: Gammaproteobacteria bacterium (assembly GCA_030427465.1). GTDB lineage: Bacteria > Pseudomonadota > Gammaproteobacteria > Pseudomonadales > Oleiphilaceae > JADJWY01. The sequence goes on from JAUIAZ010000179.1 coordinate 6,948, forward strand.
CATACGCAGCCCGGAAACGCGGGTGGGAAATCAGGCTGATAGAACGCTTGCCCTGCTTGCGCGACAGGCGAACCTGCAATTCCCAGATCTCTTTCATCGGAAGGCTGAAGCGTTTCGGCAGGGCGCAGACCCTGGCCTGGTGATCCACCACTTCATTGGCGGCCAGGTGCATGGCCGGGATAGGAGGTTCTGAGGCACTCTGGGCCTTCAGCCAGTGTTCTTTGAC
>JAUIAZ010000180.1 GCA_030427465.1 Gammaproteobacteria bacterium
CAGTGCTCAGAGCATTGGAGAAAGTCGCATGATCCTGATTCGAAGTGGGGCTACTCCCCGTCGCAGAAACCTGGCTGTCGCCACGCCGCTGCGCTTTGACCTGACGCTGTCAACGGCGCGCGACTGGCTGCGCGATACCGCGGTACTGGTCATGACCGTACTGGATCGTCGTGTCCTGATTACCTTGGGCATGCTGGTTGCCCTCATGGTGTCTGCCTTTGCAGCGGTGTATGCGGTACAGGAGACCCGCGAGCGTTACAGTCTGATGGAAACGCTGGCGAGTGAGCGGGATGCTCTGGAAAGTGAATGGTCGCGACTGGTGCTGGAAGAAGGTGCCTGGAGCTCAAATGCCTGGATTGAACAGTCAGCAGCCGAACGCTATGGGTTGCGCATTCCCGAGCCGGAGCAGGTCAAGGTGGTTCACCAATGAACTCGCTGAAGTCGAAAAGAGCTATGTCAGCAGCGAATCAACCGGCTCTATCCGAGCCGGTTTTTGCATGGCGTTTGCTTGTTGTGGGTGTATGTGTCGGTGCTGCGCTGCTGATGCTCTTCTGGCGCGTGGTCGAACTGCATGTGGTAGAGCAGGAGTTTCTCAGCAACGAAGGGGATCTGCGCACGGTGCGGACGCTACCTGTGCTTGCCAGTCGGGGTTCCATTTTTGATCGGCATGGCGAGCCACTGGCCATCAGCGCACCAGTGTACGACGTGTATGCCAACCCGGTCCATTTCCGCGCGGCCAGCGCCAAAGCCGATGCGGACGACCGCCTTGGCCTGCAAGCCCAGCAGCGGGAGTTGGCGGCCCTGCTGGACCTGGAGTCCGGTGAGCTGAACAAGGCCCTGGAAGAGCAGCCCCGACAGTTTGTTTATCTGGCACGGCGTATCAGCCCGGAACTGGCTTCGGCAGTAGAGAACATTGACCTGCCTGGCATCTACCTCGAGCGGGGCTATAAGCGCTATTACCCGGCCGGAGAAGTGACCGGTCATCTGGTGGGATTCACTGACATTGACGAGCAAGGCCAGGAAGGCCTTGAGCTCGTTTTTGATGACGTGCTGCAGGGGGTTTCCGGCAGCCGCAAAGTGTTGATCGATGCCAAGCGCCGCACCATCAAGCCGCTGCACCGGGAGCCGGCCGCGCCCGGGCGCGATCTGCACCTGAGTATCGACCTGCGTCTGCAGTTCTATGCCTATCGTGAGCTTAAGGCTGCGGTGCAGGCGCACAATGCGGAAGGTGGCTCACTCGTCATGATGGATGTGGAAAGTGGCGAGGTGCTGGCCATGGTCAATCAGCCGGGTTTCAACCCCAACAACCGCGCTACCTTGCAGCCGGAAGTCGTGCGTAACCGGGCCATTACCGATGTGTTTGAGCCGGGCTCTACGGTCAAGCCCTTCACTGTCGCGGCGGGCCTCGTCAATGGCACCATCCGTCCCCAGACCATGGTGGACACCAGTCCGGGATTCATGCGCCTCAACGGTCGCACCATCCGTGATCTGGGTAATTATGGCGATGTGGATGTCGAAACGGTGCTGGTCAAATCCAGTAACGTGGGTACCACCAAGATTGCGCTGAAAACTGGCGGAGATGCTGTCCGTGACCTCTTTTACTCAGCGGGCCTCGGTCAAGCCACAGGCATTGAGTTTCCCGGCGAGAGTGTCGGGCGTCTGCCAAGCTATACCCGCTGGAAGCCGGTAAACCTGGCTACATTGTCGTACGGTTACGGCCTCTCGGTAACCGCGCTGCAGCTGACCCAGGCATACAGCATGCTGGCGAATGGGGGGCAGCGTCATGTGCCGACCTTGCTGAAAGGCGGCTCCGACAGTCAGCCGGCGGAACAGGTGTTGCCTGCCGGCATCACCCGTTCGGTTAATGGCATGCTTGAGAAAGCGGTACTCAAAGGAGGAACCGGCGGACGCGCGCAGACAGATGATTACCGGGTAGCCGGCAAGACCGGGACGGCCCACAAAGTGGGCAGCAAAGGCTACGAGGAAGATCAGTATCTGGCGGTATTCTCAGGTTTTGCGCCTGTTTCTGACCCCCGACTGGCGATGGTGGTTGTCATCAGCGGTCCTCAGGAAGGCGAGTATTATGGTGGCGAAGTAGCGGCTCCGGTGTTCTCCCGGGTCATGTCCAGCGCCCTGCGCATTCTCAATGAGGTGCCAGACAAGCCGGCGGCCAAAGTGGCCAGGCTGAAGGGCGGGGATGACTCACGTGGCTAGATTGTCCGAAACCATCAGCCTGGCAGAGTGGCTGTCGCCCTGGTTGGTGATAGGCGCTGAGGATGATTGCCAGGTGAGTGATCTTGTCCAGGACAGCCGGGCGGTGAACCCCGGCTTTGCGTTTCTTTTTCTGCCCGGAAAAGCAGCACCGAAGCCCCAGTATATCGAGATGGCCAGACAATCCGGTGCCAGTGTCATCCTGATGGCCGGAGAGCAGCCGGGTGTCCGCACAGAAGGCGAGTGCGTGTTTGTCTCGCTGCCAGATCTGGCGGAAGTAGCCGGAGACATCGTCCACCGCTTTTTTGGTCAGCCCGGTAGCGCCATGGCGGTCGTCGGTGTGACCGGTACAAACGGGAAGTCATCGGTAACACACTTCATTGCCCAGTTGGCAGAAGGCTTGGGTGTGAATGCAGCAGTGATCGGTACGCTGGGTTACGGGCGCGTATCACACCTGAAGGAAACCCGGCATACCACGCCGCCGCTGGTCGAGTTGCATCGAATGCTGGCCGAACTGCACAGCGAAGGTTGTGAGCTTGTGGCCATCGAAGTGTCTTCTCATGCTCTGGATCAGGGCCGGGTGGATGGTGTGCCCTTTGATGTTGCCGTACTGACCAATCTTTCGCGCGATCATCTGGATTATCACGAGGACATGGAGTCCTATGCTGCGGCCAAACGTGAATTATTCCTGCGCCCCGAACTCAAATCGATGGTGCTGAACAGCGATGATGCGCATGGGCAGCAGTGGCTACAGGAACTGCAGGGCGTCAGGAAAAGCAGTTACAGCCAGAAAGGTGAAGCCTCTCTCAGTGCTTCACTGCTAGGGGCGCAAGACAGCGGGCTGGAAGTTCAGGTGCGCTGGGGGCAGCAGGAGCGGGCGGTCCGTCTGCCTTTGCTGGGGACCTTTAACCTGGCCAACTTTCTGGCGTCTCTCGGTGCTCTGACAGAGCTGGGGTATGACACGCGGCGCTTGCTGGATCAGGTTGGCCATCTGAGCAGTGTGCCAGGTCGGCTTGAGCGGGTTCCGTTGGATGGAGCCCCGGTGGTGATTATCGATTACGCGCACACGCCCGATGCGCTGGAGCAGGTTTTGTCTGCCCTCAGGCCACATTGTGATGCGCAGCTCTGGTGTGTATTTGGCTGTGGTGGCAACCGCGATACCGGCAAGCGCGCCACCATGGGACGTGTTGCCTGTGATCTCGCAGACCGGGTGGTGGTGACAGACGATAACCCGCGCGACGAGGATCCGGCGGTAATAGCCGATGCCATCATGTCCGGTTGCCGGGAGAGTAAGCGTTTTTCCAAGGTCAGTCCGAAACTGGTGCAGCCCAGAGAGAAAGCGATTCTGGACGCGCTGGAAAATGCACGTCCGGATGACTGGGTGGTGCTGGCAGGCAAGGGGCATGAGGATTATCAGGAAATCGCGGGTGTGCGTTACCGCTTTTCGGATCAGGATATGGTTCGGGGTTGCTGGCAGGCGATCGGTGCCCGCAAGCAATCCGGCTCAACGGTAGGTGGCCAATGATCGGCGAATGGACCGTTTCAACGGTTGCTGAGGTGACTCAGGGCGTGCACGCCTGCGGAGATGCCGGGCAATGCATTTCAGGGGTTGGAACCGATACCCGGAAAGCCCTGGACGGGATGCTGTTTGTGGCTCTGACCGGTCCCAGTTTTGATGGCAATGACTACTTGGGAGCGGCGGTAGAGCAGGGTGCGGCCGCGGCACTGGTTTCCCGGATAGATGAAAGTGTTTCTCTGCCCCAGATTCTGGTTGAGGACACCACCCGGGCCCTGGGCCTGTTGGGAGCTGAAAACCGCCGCCGTTTCCGAGGTTGTACCCTGGCCCTGACCGGTAGTGTTGGCAAAACCACGGTAAAGGAATTGACTGCTGCGATTCTGCGGGGTGTGGGGCAGACACGGCACACGCAGGGTAACTTGAATAATCATCTGGGAGCGCCTCTGAGCCTCTTGGCTCTGGATGATGAAGACTGTTTCGGTGTGTTTGAACTGGGTGCCAATCATGCCGGAGAGATCGCTTACACCGTCAGCCTGGTCAAGCCTGATGTGGCAGTGCTGATCAATGCCGCTGATGCGCATCTGGAAGGCTTTGGATCGCGCGATGGCGTGGCCCGGGCCAAAGCGGAGATTTTTGCAGGTTTGTCGGGGGATGGCTGCGCCGTACTGAACCGGGACAGCGAATATTATGACTTCTGGGCCGAAAAGGTGACTGTCGGGAAAAGGCTGACTTTCGGCGTTCATGAAGCGGCGGACGTGCGTGCCAGCGCCATTGACGTCAGTGAGACAGCCTCGGAGTTTGTGCTGCATGTGGCGGGTGAAACGGCTTCGCTGCGTTTGCCACTGCCAGGCGCACATAACGTTCGCAACGCACTCGCCGCTACAGCCCTGGCCCATGCCGCCGGCGCCGGTCTGCAGGCGATTGTCGCCGGCCTTTCAGAGGCTGCCGGCGTACAGGGTCGCCTGAATACCCGACACTGTGACAGCGGTGCACGTCTGATTGATGACACGTATAACGCCAGCCCGACCTCGGTGCTGGCGGCACTGGATGTGTTATCGGCGTTCGCCGCGAAACGGATCGCTGTGCTGGGCAATATGGCCGAACTGGGTGAAGCCAGTGAAACAGAACATGAACGGGTTGGCCGGTATGCCAGAGAGCGTGTGGATTGTCTCCTGGTGATGGGGCCCTGCGCTGGAGCCGTCAGGCGTGGTTTCGGTGCTGATGACTGTATCCTCGTGAGCAGTCATGACGAGGCGGTGAAGTGGCTCCGGGCCAACACCACTGCGACTGACACGATTCTGGTCAAAGGCAGCCGCAGTGCGGCAATGGAAAAAGTCGTCAACGGAATGAACAAAAAAAACATCACGGAGAAATACTGAACAATGCTGGTCTGGATATCTGACCTACTATCGCAATATATCAGCGCACTGGGTGTCTTCCAGTACCTGACCCTGCGGGCGATTCTCGGCGTCCTCACCGCACTGATGATTTCTCTCTGGGTGGGGCCGATCATGATCCGCAAGCTGGCCCAGTACCAGATTGGACAGGCCGTGCGCAATGACGGGCCGGAGAGCCACTTCAGCAAGGCGGGTACCCCGACAATGGGTGGTGGCCTGATCATTGTTGCCGTTGCTATCAGCACTCTGCTCTGGGGTGACCTGGACAATCGCTATGTCTGGATCACTCTGCTGACAACTGTCCTGTTCGGTGCCGTAGGCTGGGTAGACGACTGGCGCAAGGTGGTGGAAAAGAACCCCAGAGGATTGCCCGCCCGCTGGAAGTATTTCTGGCAGTCGCTGATCGGGTTCTGTGCAGCGCTGGCTCTGTTCAGTACGGCACAGAGCCCGCAGGAAACCGCACTGATTGTGCCGTTCTTCAAGGAAGTTTCGATTGCCCTGGGGCCTTTCTTTATCCTGCTCACCTATTTTGTGATTGTGGGTAGCAGCAATGCGGTCAACCTGACCGACGGGCTGGATGGCCTGGCGATAATGCCGACGGTCATGGTGGCCGGGGCTCTCGCCATTTTCGCCTACGTGAGTGGCCATGCCGGCTTCGCCGACTATTTGCATATTCCTCACCTGCCGGGCACTGGTGAGCTGGTGGTCTTTCTGGGAGCCCTGTGCGGTGCCGGACTGGGCTTCCTCTGGTTCAACACCTATCCGGCCCAGGTCTTCATGGGGGATGTCGGTGCACTGGCACTGGGCGCGGCATTGGGAGTCGTTGCTGTCATTGTGCGCCAGGAAATTGTGCTGTTCATCATGGGCGGCGTGTTTGTGATGGAAACGGTTTCCGTCATTCTGCAGGTGCTGTCATTCAAGATGACCGGACGCCGGATCTTCCGCATGGCGCCATTGCACCACCATTTTGAGCTCAAGGGCTGGCCGGAACCGCGCGTCATCGTCAGGTTCTGGGTTATTACCGTCATCCTGGTCCTTGTGGGCCTGGCTACCCTGAAGGTGCGCTGATGGAACTGCTTGCCACTGATCGTCACATCGCCGTTGTCGGGCTGGGAAGCACGGGATTGTCCTGTGTCCGCCATCTGACACGCCGTGGTCGCTCGTTCAGTGTGATGGATTCGCGCCGTACGCCTCCGGGTTTGAAAGAGTTGCGCGAGATCAATCCGGATGCCCCTCTGCATCTTGGCGGCTTTGACAAAGCCATGCTCGATGAGGCTGATGAAATCTGGCTGAGCCCGGGTGTACCCCTGGATCATCCCGATATACGCCCCTACCGGGACAAGCCCATTCGGGGAGACATCGATGTCTTCGCGCGTGAGGCAAAAGCCCCCATCGTGGCCATTACAGGTTCCAATGGCAAAAGCACCGTGACCACTCTGGTGGGTGAAATGGCTCAGGCAGCGGGTCGTGAAGTCCGGGTTGGCGGGAACCTGGGCATTCCGGCACTGGACCTGCTCGATGAGCGGGCGGACCTGTATGTGCTGGAAGTTTCCAGCTTCCAGTTGGAAACCACCTATCAACTGGGCGCCGAGGTTGCCACGATTCTGAATCTTTCGCAGGATCACATGGATCGCTACCCCGATATGCTGGCCTATCATCGCGCCAAACTGCGCGTATTCGCGAACTGCCGGCATGCAGTGCTGAACCGCGATGACATGCTGGCCCAGCCGCCCATGGCGGAAGGCCTCAGTCATACCTGGTTTACAGCGCGTGCACCGGGCCCGGGCGAATATGGCCTGCGTCAGGAAGGGGCAACCACCTGGATCTGCTGTGGTCGTGAAGCCCTGCTGGATGTTTCCGAGCTGCGTATGGCCGGCATGCACAACTGGCTGAATGCACTGGCAGCGCTTGCGATTGCCGCCAGAATCCAGCTCCCGCTGGCCGACTGTCTGGGCGTGCTGAGACATTTTCGGGGGCTGGCTCATCGTACAGAATGGCTGGGGCAGAAACACGGTGTGACTTACTACAACGATTCCAAGG
>JAUIAZ010000181.1 GCA_030427465.1 Gammaproteobacteria bacterium
AGCCCGCGTCAACCTGTTGGCAGACAATTATTCTGATACGCTGACCCGGCTGGTCTGGAACGTCAGTTATGATCTGGTGCCGGAGGTGCTCTCAGGACTGTCGGCAGTGACGGAAGTAGACTACGCGCTGCTGGCCCTTGAAGACGGCACCCGGGTCTTTCAGTTCGGTAACGAAGAGACAGCCGAATCCTCCGGGCACATAACTGTGACCCGCGATCTGCTCTGGTCGCAGCTGGGGCAGGATATGTTTCTCGGAACACTCACCATACGGGTGAGTACCGAGTCGATTGCCAGGCTCCGGCAGGATCAGATCTCAGAACGACTGGTTTCCCTGGGCCTGCTTTTTCTGACCCTGCTGATCGTCCTCTACTGGCTGATTCACCGCTTGACCGGGCCATTAACCGAAATATCCCGCTCAATTGAGGCCCTCTCACAGGGGGATATCAACGTGGCCATACCCTATCAATCTCAACAGGATGAAGTGGGAACCTTGGCGCGGGCCCTGCAGATCTTTCGCGAGAATACGGTGGAACTGGACCTGCTGCGGCACTCTCTCGAAGAACAGGTTGCCCTGCAGACCCGCGAGTTGTCCGTGGCTAAAGATGCTGCAGAAGCGGGGAATACCGCCAAGTCCCATTTCCTGTCCACCATGAGTCATGAGCTGCGAACCCCGCTGACATCTCTGACCGGCTCGCTCAAGATGCTGCTGCAGGGTGGGGATGCGATTCCGGATGATCAGCGCCTGACTCTGCTTGAACTCGCCAACCGCAACGGTGAGCGTCTTCTGAACCTGGTTAATGACATCCTCGATCTGCAGAAAATCGAATCCGGCAAGATGACCTATGATTTTTCCTGGCTCGACCCCCTGGAACTCGTAGAGGGGTCGGTTGAATCCATGGCTGGTTTTGCGGCGCGCTACGAAAGCAGCCTTGTTCTGGATAACCGACTTGAGGACAGGTACCGGGTTAAAGCAGACCCGCAACGCTTGTCACAGGTATTGTTGAATCTGATGTCGAACGCCATAAAGTTTTCCCCGCCAAAGAGCCGGATTCATGTGCAGGTTGAGGCACAGAAAACGTCTGTTACCATCAGTGTGATTGATCAGGGGCCGGGCATTCCTGAAGAGTTCCGGCCGCAAGTATTCCAGCGCTTCTCCCAGAGCTCGACCGGTAACAGTCGCCGCACCGGAGGCACCGGTCTGGGCCTGGCGATTGTTCAGGAGATCGTGAAAGCCCACCAGGGTGAAATCAACTTTGAGTTCCTGCCGCCAGAGAGGCACCCGGAAGGCGGTTCCGGTACCTGTTTTTGGGTAAGACTTAAAAGGGAGCCGCACTCAGGGGGAGGCTAGTCTGAGTGCGCAGGTCCCTGACTGTGTTCCGGAGACTGGTCGCATGAACAAAAAGCATACGCCCCCAACAAAGTTTCTGCGCTTTTTTTCCCGTTTCGGCATTCCCCAGCGCCGCGAGGTGGAGGCGATGAATCAGGTGGTCAAACAGTTCCGCTTGTGAGCTTACTGGCCCAGACGGCTGAGCTTGCGATACAGGGTTCTTTCACTGATGCCGAGTTTGTCAGCCAGCGACCGGTTGTCGCCGTCATAGTGCTGCAGTACTTCACCCAGGTACTCCTGCTCGACCGCATCCAGGGTCCGGATTTCCGCCGGCGCTGCTTTGGCAGCCGCTAATTGTCCGTGCGCAGAGTCCGGGCCGGTGTCAGTGGACAGGTGGCGGATCTCGACCCGGTTCCCGTCACACAGCAGGGTGGCACGCTCCAACAGGTTGCGTAACTGTCGGATATTGCCGGGGTATTCCTGCTGCTTAAGCCAGTGCCGGGCGCTTCGGGACAGACTTTTCTGGCCCGTACTGTCCAGTTCCTTCAGCAGGGCTTCGGCAATCTGGGCTATGTCGTCCCTGCGCTTAGAGAGCGATGGCAGATGTACGGGGTAGGGCGATATCCGGTAGTAAAGATCTTTCCGGAATGTGCCGGCCTGTACCATCTCAGGCAAACTTTTGTGGCTGGCGCAGATCAGCCGGAAGTCAGCCTGTTTTTCGATGACACTACCCACTGCGCGGTAGGTGTGGGTTTCGATCAGGCGCAGCAGTTTCACCTGCATGCTTAAGGGAATGTCGCCGATTTCATCCAGAAACAGCGTGCCGCCATGAGCGGCTTCGACCAGCCCCGGCTTTTTATTGATCGCACCTGTGAACGCCCCTTTCTCGTGACCAAAAAGTTCGCTTTCAAAGAGTGTCTCGTTGAGCCCGGAGCATTCCACCACGACAAAGGGTTTATGGCTGCGGTGGCTGTGATTGTGCAGGTACTCCGCAGCGAGTTCCTTGCCGGTGCCGGACTCGCCCTGCAGTAATACCGTGATACTGCTGGACGCAGCCCGGTTCAGCAGATCCAGCATGCGCGTGAAGGCCTTACTGAATCCGAGCATGCGCTTGCCAGGCTTTTCGGCCGGAAGCACCGTCCGCATGACCTCCACGAAGTATTCGATTTCGCCCGTCGTTTCATGAGTCACGGGCGTGAGCTCTACATCCACATGCTCGCGCCCCTGGGCCGAGTTGTGGATATGCAGCACGCGCTCACGCTGTCCGCTGTTAAGGCTTTGCTTCAAAGGGCAGGTTTCACCGGCCTGGTCGCAGGGAACCGGGTAACCGTGAGAGATCGCATAACAGGTTTTTCCCTTTGGGCTGGGGTTGTATCGCAGCATGTAGGCATTGTTGGCGGCCACGATCTGATAGTTGCGGTCGAGCAATATGGCTGGCTCATCAATGGCATTGATGATCGCTTCGAACTGGTGGCTGTTCATCGCTGAGTATCGGGCCTGGCTGAGATGACTGTCATTATTTTATGTCATGCACTGTCAAAAATGACAGTCCTGTGTGAGGGTTTGTTCGAAAAGCACTCGAAAAATCTTAGGTTTTTTATAAAAAAACAGGAGCTTATCGTATTTTTTGCCCGGAGTGGCTGGTTGGCCCTGGCTTTGCATTTGCCATACACAGGTAAGGGCTGGTCTGGTTCGGGAGCTCCGGGTCGGACAGAGGGGCCTTGTGAAGACAGTAAGGAGGATCAATGCGCGTTGGCTGGCAGGCAGATAAAGCCTTTAAGTCTTTGCGGGCTTTCTGGAAGCGCCATGCGCTGGCCAGTGAAATTGTGCTGGTGCTGCTGATCAAGTTAGTGGTGATCCTGATGATCAAGTCGTTCTGGTTCAGTGAGCCAGTGGCGCGAGCCGAAGCCCATGAAGTTGTTGAACAGTTTTTTGAATCGAGGTCAGTGGATGAGTAGTCGAAAGGTGACTGTGCTGATGAACCGTCAGCCCCAGCAAAGCCGTGTAATCACTTGCCAATCAGGGAGGCCTGAACATGGATGAAACCGTAGTCGATCTATCCAGGCTGCAATTTGCCATTACAGCTTTCTATCACTTTCTGTTTGTGCCGCTCACGCTCGGCCTGGCCTTCCTGCTGGCCATCATGGAATCGGTCTATGTCATGACCGGCAAGCAGATCTACAAGGATATGGTGAAGTTCTGGGGCAAACTCTTCGGAATAAACTTTGCCTTGGGGGTCACCACCGGTCTCACGATGGAATTTCAGTTCGGAACCAACTGGGCCTATTACAGTCACTACGTGGGCGATGTGTTCGGCGCGCCGCTGGCCATTGAAGGCCTGATGGCTTTCTTCCTTGAATCGACCTTCATTGGCCTGTTCTTTTTCGGCTGGGACCGTCTGACCCGGCTGCAGCACCTGATCGTGACCTGGCTGGTTGCCATCGGTTCCAACCTGTCAGCCTTGTGGATTCTGATTGCCAATGGCTGGATGCAGAACCCGGTAGGTGCCGAGTTCAACTATGAAACCATGCGCATGGAAATGAGTAGCTTCTCTGAGTTGATCTTTAACCCGGTGGCCCAGGTGAAATTCGTCCACACCGTCTCTGCGGGGTATGTTACCGGTGCCATGTTTGTCCTGGCGATTTCTGCCTATTTCATGCTGAAGAAACGTGACCTGCCTTTTGCGCGCCGCTCTTTTGCCATCGCTTCCAGTTTTGGTCTGGCCTCTATCCTCTCGGTGATTGTGCTCGGGGATGAGTCCGGCTATGAACTCGGGGATGTGCAGCGCACCAAGCTTGCAGTGATTGAAGCTGAATGGGATACCCACGAAGCACCGGCAGCTTTCACACTGATCGGCTTTCCGAACGAGGAGCGGATGGAAACCGATTATGCGGTGAAAATTCCCTATGCGCTGGGTCTGATCGCCACCCGCTCTCTGGATGAAGAAGTTACCGGCATCAAGGATCTGATAGAGGAACATGAGCAACGCATCCGCAATGGCATGCAGGCTTACGCGATTCTGCAGCAACTGAAGGCAGGGCAGGATGATGCCGGAACCATCGCAGCCTTCGAGGAAGTGAAGGATGACCTGGGCTACGGCTTGCTGCTGAAGAAATACACCAACACCGTCACGGATGCCACCGAAGAGCAGATTGCACAGGCCGCCCGGGATACCATTCCGGCCGTGGCCCCCATGTTCTGGACCTTCCGCATCATGGTGGGGCTGGGTTTCCTGATGCTGTTCCTGATCGGTGCCTCTTTCTACTATGCCAGCAAGCATGTGGTTGAACATCAGACCTGGTTACTCAAGGCCTTGATCATCGCCTTGCCAGCCCCCTGGATAGCCTGTGAGATGGGCTGGTTTGTGGCCGAGTTCGGTCGCCAGCCCTGGTCCATCGGTGAAGTTCTCCCAACCGCACTTTCCGTGTCCTCACGCAGCGCATCCGATCTGTGGATGAGCCTGGGGGCCTTCATCGCCTTCTACAGTGGCTTGCTGGTGGTTGAACTGTACCTGATGTTCCGCTTCGCGCGACTGGGGCCCAGCTGTCTGAAAACCGGGCGCTATCACTTTGAAACCCAGGACAGCAACGGCCCCGGAGTCGGTGTGCCACAGCAGTCCCTCGCATAAGGCCAGAGGAAAAGGAGCGGATATGGATTACGAAAGTCTGAAACTGGTTTGGTGGGTTCTGATCGGTGTGCTGCTGATCGGGTTCGCCGTGACCGACGGGTTCGACATGGGGGTAGTAAGCCTGCTGAAAGTCCTCGGCAAGACCGATGAAGAACGGCGCATCATGCTGAACTCGGTGGGCCCGCACTGGGATGGCAACCAGGTCTGGTTTATCACAGCTGGCGGTGCCATTTTCGCCGCCTGGCCGATCGTCTATGCGGTGGCCTTCAGCGGTCTTTACTGGGCCCTGCTGCTGGTGCTGTTTGCCCTGTTTTTCCGCCCGGTCGGTTTCGAGTATCGCTCGAAAATTGAAAGCAGCCGCTGGCGAAATAACTGGGACTGGCTGCTCACCATCGGCGGAGCGGTGCCGGCGCTGGTTTTTGGGGTCGCCTTTGGTAACCTGTTCCTCGGTCTGCCTTTCACGCTGGATGAACTCATGCAGACCCGATACCTCGGCAGTTTCTGGCAGCTTCTGTCACCCTTTGCCCTGCTGTGCGGCGTCGTCAGCCTCGCGATGCTGGCCATGCATGGTGCCACTTTCCTGCAGCTGAAAACCGATGAGCAACTGCTGGTGAGAGCGCGCGGCATGACCCTGATCGCGGCACTGGTCACCCTGGTGGCTTTTCTGCTGGCCGGTGTCTGGTTGGCTTTTGGTATCGATGGTTACAGTATCCAGGGTGCACTTGAGCCCGGGGCTGTCATGACGCCGCTGGACAAACAGGTACAGACCGGCAGTGTCTCCTGGCTGGTCAATTACGAGTCTTATCCGCTGACCCTGATGGCACCCATCGGAGCGGTGCTGTTTCTGCTCGGAACCGGATACCTGACTCTGACACACCGGGCGGGCCTGGCTTTTGTCTGTTCTTCGCTGGCGGTGGCCCTGATCATCTGCACGGCCGGGTTCTCGCTGTTTCCGTTCATCATGCCATCGAGTATTGATCCGGTCTTCAGCCTGACTGTGTGGGATGTGGTATCGAGTGAGAAAACCCTGGGGATCATGTTCGTGGTCGCCCTGATTTTTGTCCCGATTGTACTGGCCTACACTTTGTGGAGTTACTACAAGATGTGGGGGGTAATCCGTGAGCAGGACATTCATGACAATCAGGTCGGTATGTATTGAGGGTGCCCGACGTGGCACCGGCTGAAGGAGGTAAAGATGTGGTATTTCGCCTGGATTCTGGGTGTGTTGCTGGCTTGCAGTTTCGGCATTATCAATGCGATGTGGCTGGAAGTGACCGAAAACCTGGATCGCGGGGATAACCCGGAGTCAGGTCCTGCAGGAAAAGACTCAGGCCAGCCCGGATGATCTGTCACGATGAGGCGCTGCGGTGGGCTCATTCAGGTCTGGCGAGGGCGCTGTCCCTGTGCCTGGGGCTTGCTTCGGCGCTGTTCATTCTGGTGGGGCCACAGTACATCGCCCGGGGGATAGAAGAGCTGGAACATGGGCGGCTTTCCTTGCTGATGGTCGCCATGTGCCTGCTGTTCGTGCATGGCGTCGGCTTCCGCTTCCGGAGTCTGGTAATGCAGTGGCTGATCTCACCGCTTGTGCTGTGGCCAGCCAGCGTACTGCTGTTTTTCATAACCTTGCAGTTTCATTGAATTTATTACAGAAGAGAGGGAAACCCATGATTGCTCCCATCCAGAAAATGCTTCTTGTCGCTTTCTCTGCCGTGTTGCTGGCCTTCAGCACCCCGGCGCTGGCTGGCCATCACGGTGGCGGTCAAGGCAAGATGGACGGGGATAAACCCCACGGTAAAGGCAAGGTGCAGAAGGCTTTAGTGATTCTGTCATCAGCCTCGTTGCAGACCCAGGGTATGGCGATGGTGCTGGGAAATACCCTGGCGCAGACGGGTGTGGCAGTGGATGTGTTGTCGTGCGACAAGGCCGGAGATCTGGCCCTGCGTAACGCCAGTAGTGAACTGCTCAAGCCAAAGAACGTATCGCCTGCGATGTTGCTCAACAAGCTGAAATCCCAGGGTGCCACCGTGAAGGTGTGTGCGCTCTACCTGCCCAATAGCACCTATACCCAGGAAGACCTGATGGACGGCGTGAGTGTGGCCACTCCGCCGGAGATCGCTGCGCAAATGGGTGATCGTCACGTTCGCATCTTTACTTTCTGAGGAGGCTCCGTATGAGAATCCGTATTCAGAGTCTGCTGCA
>JAUIAZ010000182.1 GCA_030427465.1 Gammaproteobacteria bacterium
GTCTTTCCCAGGTCAGTGAGCCGCAGGCCTCCATTATCCGGCACGCTTATCTCGACGGTGTTTCCAGACAGACACTTGCCGAGCTGTATGAACAGCCGGTCGGTACCATTAAAACCTGGTTGCACCGTAGCCTGAAACAGCTGAAGTTATGTCTGGGGGGCGTATGAACCCGAAAGAATTGCTAGCCGCAGAATATGTCCTCGGGACACTCGAACAGGCAGAACGTGAACGGGTTGAACGTGATCGCCCGTCTGATGTCGAACTGGAGGCAATGATTCGGGCCTGGGAAGATCGTCTATCCCCGATGCTGGAAGAAGTGGAGCCGTTGCAGCCAGGAGAGCTGGTTTTCGGCAAGATTGAAGAGCGTCTTGATGCAGTGATAGATTCATCCCGTGATTCGTTGCATCAACAATTGAAGAACTGGAAAGCAGCGGCGTACAGTGGCTTTGCCCTCGCCGCCAGTTTGTTGCTGGTTATTGGTGCTCTGATAACCCAGGTGCCGGAACCAAGCCACGAAGCCCCGTTTGTGGCGGTTTTCCAGCAGGATGATCAGCAGCCAGCCTTTCTGATGACCGTCGACCTGGAAACACGTACCCTCAAAGTGCAGCCTTTGACAGCAAAAGGGTTGAGCGGACAGACTTACCAGCTCTGGATAAAAGCAGACCCACTGGGGCCTGCGCCAAAGTCGTTGGGGCTGCTTCCAACGATCGAAAATCCGACCTTTAAAACGCTTGAGGAATACGATCCCGAGCTTCTCAAGTCAGCACTCTTCGGGATCAGTGTGGAACCCGAAGGCGGTTCACCCACCGGTAAACCCACCGGGCCGGCAATCCACGGCCAGTTGTATCCGACCGGGATCTGAGCGGCGAGCTTCTCGGACGTCACGCATTGCCGATCCGGGGGCGGCTTTAGCTGGCACCATAGGTGACCAGAAGCAGGATCAGCAGGGTAACGATAACGATCATGATGGTGGTATCGAGAACGCCCATCGTGTGGTCATTTTCCAGTAACGCCGCCAAGGTATGGAAAGTAGGAAACAGAAAGGCCACGAGAAGAATATTCGGGACTGAGAATGTCAGCGGAAAATCCGGGTGTGCCGGGTTAATGAAGGCCTGATAGATGGCAATGGCTGCCAGGGTAAATGGCACGATCAGAAACAGCAGTTGCGTGATGCCGCCAAAGGCATTTGCCAGGGCTATGCCGTACTCCTGTTTCCGGTGTGAGGTCCAGAGTATGACGTACTCACTCATGCCGGCGAATGCAGAGAGAATCACGGCAGCCAGAATTTCGTTGATACTGAGCTCCCCGATGGCCAGTTCTGCGAAGGTGGCGACACTTTCTCCCCCCATGAAAGCACCGAGTATGCCCAGGGCCAGCAAGAACAGGATCATGGGCAGTGAGCTCCTTTCCACATGCTGATACACCAGATTCAGCCGGTGTTGCTTCTCGCTTTCGGTCAGCGCCAGTATGGCGTGTACGTCCTCCTCTTCCTGGCCTGAGTCCCGGATGATCTTGTACAGGTAAACCCCAAAGATTAGCAGCAGCAAGGCGCTGATCACCGCCATGTCGATCGGGGCGAAAGCATGTTTGGAGTGACCGTTTGAGCTGAACACAATCATGATCAGCCCGAGGATAAAGCCCAGAGCACCACCGGCGATGAGAATCTGGGTGCCAGCGTCCGTGATGGGTTTGGGCATCAGGAATTTGCCACTCTGGTCGCGTGGCAGAAAATAGGAGTAGATACTGAATACCAGGGCATTGTTGTAGATTGTCACCATCGCGATGACGAACGCGGTTAACGGACTCACCGGTATCACAAAGGCAATGACGACCAGCTCTGGCAGGGTCGCCAGCATTTCAGCAACCGTTCCGGCCACATAATGGCTCCAGCCCATGCGGGCTGCAAAACGCTCGGTAGCACTGACCAGTACCTGACAGGAAACCTGCAGAATAAGCAAGCCAACAACGAGTGACAAAAAGGCGGTCAGCAGCGGGGGAAGGACGATGCCCGCAGTTTCAGCTGCGAACAGAAGCAACCAGAGGAAATACGCGAACACCATGCGCCTGACCCAGGGTGGACCGCTATTTCCTGGCCTGCTGGATGGACGGCCCAGGTGCAGAATGGACAAGCGTCCCGGATCTATCCCGGCAGCCTGTAATGCGCCATCGGCATCCTGTAAGTCATCTGACAGTCCGGCGGCTGCCCGGGGCGCTGCGTCGGCTTCACGATCTCCCTGCGGGGTATTCATCTGGTGCGGTTCCGGTTTGGCTGATTCCCTTTTCAGCAAAATATACACGGGAAGCAGCCCATAAAGCAGCGCCTTTTGCCCTGGAGGGCATTACAGTGAGAACTTGATGACTCCCCGGCCTAACTGTCACGCAGCAGTCGGGCCGGCTCAAAGCGAAGGCGTCTGAGCATGGGCAGCAGGCCGCCGAGCAAGGCAATCATGCTGGTTATGATCCCGAGTAAGGCTACCGGACCGAGCAAGTCGACGGCCGGTAGTTTCAGGCGATACTCCGCCAGAGGCAGTGCAATGGCTGCGCCCAGCAGAATGGAGAAAGTACTGCACAAGATGGCCAGCAGGGCGCTTTCCCAGAGCAGGGCTTTCTGGATAGCGCTGTGTCGGGCCCCAATACAGTGAAGTATGTTGGCCTCATAGAGCTGGCGGCTGCGGCTGACACTGACGACACTGGCCATTACCAGCAGTCCGGCGGTCAGGCTGATCGCAGAGATAACCAGCAGACCGATGGCGGCTTTGCCAAGCAGATCTCCGGCGGTTTCGATCAATTCAGCTGTGCGCAGCGTCAGGATATTGGGTTGTGCCTGAAGCAGGGCTTGTTGTAGCGCCTTGGCTTCATGATCGCTTGCGTACATCGCCCCGACATAGCGGTTGATGAAGGGTTCCAGGGCCCCATCCTGCAGAATGCCCTCAAACCAGAAGCGGGTTTGCAAGCCTTTCTGTGCATAGATGGTACGGACCTGTGCCGCAAATGTCTGACCACCCACATTGAAGATCAGGCGGTCACCGATGCGGATGCCAAGTTCATTGGCTTCACGGTCTTCCATGGCCATGTAGGGAAGCTCACCCTCGGGCGCCGGTGATTCCCACCAGGACCCTGCTATCAACACCAGGTTATCCGGATTGGCCGACAGGTAACTCAATTTATACTCGTCCCCCTGGGCCTCTCTGAGTGTGTCAGTGTCCCGGTCTTGAAGTTCAGAGAGCTTCGTCTCATTCAGTGCATCCAGACGCGCGCGGATAATGGGTAGCAGCTCCAGCCGTGCTTGTGGTGCGACCTGTGCGAGATTCTCGCGCAGGGGGACCTGTTGATCAGGAAAAATTTCGTAAAGCACCATGGTCGGTGCCTCTTCGGGAATGGTGCTGTTGAGTGCGCGCAGCAGGGTGCCGACCAGGAGGCTGCAGGCGACGATCAAAGTCAACGCGCTCCCAAGGGCGAGCAGGGTAATCTTTAATGGCGAATCAGGGCGGTGCAGATTGGCCAGTGCCAGATGCCAGGCAAAACTTCGACGCCCGGGCCGGTTTTCCAGCCGGGTGGCGGCAGCTTGCAGACAGCGCACAAGTCCATGAAGTAGCAACAGCAGTATGGCAACGACCGTCAGGAAACCCAAGCCGAACAGGGGGGATGGCATGAGTGCGAGAAACAGTGCGAGGTAAGCCAGAGTAACGGCGGCACTGGTGATCTGCCAGCGCTGGTTGATCTGTCCCGCTTCCTGAAGATGCCCCCGAAACAAACCGGCCGGGTCAACCCCTAGCGCTCTGGCCAGGGTTGGCAGAGCAAAGGCATAAGCCGTCAGCAGCGCAAACAGGAAAGCCGCCGCGTACACCCCCAATTCGCTGGGTGTGAAGGCCAGTGTGCCTTTGAGCCCCAGTGATTCACCCCAGAAAATGACGACGAGGCGGGTCAGTGTGGCTCCGGCCAGGATACCGGCCAGACCGGAACCAGCAGCCACCAGACCAACCTGAAACAGATAGATTCGTTGCAGGCGGGCAGGGCGCAGCCCGATGGCCAGCAGGGTTGCCATGGTCTCCAGCTTCTCATCCAGATAGCGTTTTACACTGGTCGCTACCCCCAGACCGCCAATGAACAATGTGGTGAACCCGACCAGCAGCAAGGCGGTGGCTACCTGGTCCAGTCGCTCACTGATTCTTTCGCTGCGGTCTGCAAAGGTCTGTACTTCCCAACGGCCATCGGGGAAGGCCTCCAAGAATTGATCCTCCCAGGCTTCAGGACCTCCGCTGACTTTAAGCCGATATTCATAGTCAATGCGGCTGCCGGGCCGGACCAGGCCCGTCGCCTGCAATCCCTGTTCTGACATCAGAATCGGAAGCCCCCGCCAATTGGCTGACAGTCGGCGATCTGGCTGTTCCAGGATGAAGGCCCGAATCTGAAAGCGACTGAATCCGATTTCCAGACTATCTCCGATGTTGGCCTCCAGTCGTTCAGCCAGCAAAGGGTCAACAACGATGCCATGCAGGCCATTGTCGGAAGCGGTCAATTCGCTGAGGGGGCGTTCGGGTTGCAGCTGAAGGCGCCCATAAAGCGGATAGGTTTCATCCGTGACCAGTATTTCGGATCGGAAGAAACGTTCACCTTCTGAATCGCTGATCATGGTGTCCAGTTCTTTCAGGAGTGAAACTTCGGCGCGCTGGCGAATCCAGGCTTCAACGTCAGCCGGCAGGGGGCCATTTGCGTCGATCTCCAGATCACCACCCAGCAGGGCGCGAGTATCCGACAGCAGTCCCTGCATGACCAGTTGATACAGCCCGCCGGTGGCTGCAATCAGCGTTACACCAAGAAACAGACTGGCGATAAATACGCGCAGCAGTGAGAGGTGCGCCCGGATATCCTGCAAGGCGAAGCGCCAAAGCCACATATCAGTCTTCCTTCAATTGACCGTCTTGCAGGCGCAGCACCCGCTGACAACGTTCTGCCACCTGATCGTCGTGGGTCACCAGAATCAGTGTCGAACCGGCCTGTTCGTTGAGCTCGAAAAGCAGATCCAGCACCCGTTTTCCGGATTGCCGGTCGAGATTCCCGGTGGGTTCGTCCCCCAGGATCAGACGGGGTTGGTGGACCAGCGCTCTGGCAATGGCGACACGCTGCTGTTCACCGCCAGATAACTGTCTGGGAAAGTGGTCAACGCGGTGCGACAAGCCGACGGCGTCCAACATTGCTCTGGACCGTGAACCGGAGTTGGCTGCACGGGCAATTTCCAGAGGAACCTGGACATTGCCCAGCGCACTGAGGCCGGGGAGCAGGTGGAAGGACTGGAAGATGATCCCCATATGGTCACGTCGCCAATCGGCCAGAGAGTCAGTTGAAAGGTCCGCCAAATCCTGTCCATCCAGTTGGATCTGACCTTGCTCCGGTCGCTCAAGACCTGAAAGCAAAAGCAGCAAGGTGGTTTTGCCGCTGCCGGAGGGACCGACTATGGCAACCGTTTCGCCCTCAGTTACATGAAAAGAGGCATCCTCCAGGATGTCGACCCGGCCCTCGGCCGTGGCATATCCCATACTGACACCCTTGAACTCGATCATCGCATCTGGCTCCACCCGCTTTGTTTGGTTGCGCTTCAGGCTTTTTTCAGGCCCTATGCTGTCCCGTAGGTTAGTTACGCAGCAAACTAAGGAGCGGCTTCATCGGCCAGCTGTCTGAACCGGGCTGCCTGGCTCAGGCTTTCGAGAGAGTCCAATGCTGTACTGCGTTCCTGCAATGTGCTGCGCAGCCCGCTTAGGCTTTCCTGCAACTGCTCGTTGAGGTCCTGGATGTCCTGTTCAACCGGATCGAATTCACTCGACTCTTCCCGGGTGCAACGCTCATCCGCCGCGATCTCCTGTCTGGCCTGGCCGAAGTAATCACGGCTGCCACTGATCAGCTGGTTCACCTGTTTGTCCATCTGCTGCAAAGCTTGGCTACCTGAAACCGGATATTGCTGAACGGATTGCTGAAGCGCGTCCAGATCGCGCGTGAACAGCACTGGGTCATCTTCACTGACAGAGAGATCGGTTAAGCGTTCTTCCAGTTGTTCATTTTGCTTTCGGATGAGTTGAGTCAATTGCTCATGCTGGGTGAGCAGAGCAGGCCAACTCTTGCTCAGATCCAGGCGCAGCTGGCGGGTGTATTCCTTGAAGCAGAGGTCGCCGATCAGGCAGCCGTGATCACAGGTAATCTCCAGGGTGAGCTTCTGGTAGGTTTCACTGAGTTGTTTCAGCTGTCCGCTTTCTGCAGCGACCTTGTCCGCGCTGCTGACCAGTTGGCTGCGCAGTGTGCTCATTTCTGCAGATTCGCCGAAACGGCTTTCTTCCGAGACAGCCGGGTGAGAAACACCCAGTAATGCCAGGGTAATGGCGATTATCGCATGCTGCGCTGAAAGGAGACTGGAAACACGTGGGTTCATGTAGAGTCCTTATGGGTCATAGTGGCTGACATTGATAGCCGGTGTGTGGCAGATGGGTATGCAGTGTGCCGAGTGAATCCGGTTTTCTTTGCAGTATAAAGCGTTCTTCGCTGGCGAAAATCAAGCAACCGGTGGCCGGGTCCCGGGCGTAGTCTGCTGGCTGGACACGGACGGACTGGCCAATCAGTGAGGCGAAGACCGCAGACTGCTCAGCGGAGGGTGCCAGGGAAGCCAGGTTATCCGGGGTAGCCCGGGCCGCCTGCTGCAAGGCCTCGCCGGCACTGATCTCGGTGCGTTGGCCATGGCCGAAGGCCTGCATCCGTCGAAGCCACTGATCGAGTGCGGGCAGGGGGCGCAGAAAGCGTGTGCGACCGGCTACTTCTGCCACAAACCAGAGGCAGGCATACAGAGAGAAGTCGGCCAGAACTGGCCGCTCACCAAAGAGGAAAGCCTGTTTCAGCAGCCTGGCTTCCAGCGGTGCCAGAAAGGCTCTGAGCTCCGCGGCGGTGTTGTTGGGAGTCACCTTGACTTTGGCACGACGCCCGACATTGACCCGATCCCGCAGGAAACTGAGTGTACCTTTAAGGCCAAGCTGCGATAACAGCAGTCCGGGGACTTTCAGACTGCTACTGGCATAGAAGGCACAGACAAAGAAAAAATGCCCTTCGATTTCCCGGCTCAGAGTCGCAATTTCAGGGTCACACCGGAATAC
>JAUIAZ010000183.1 GCA_030427465.1 Gammaproteobacteria bacterium
CGATGCTTACGCCAATACCCGCTGACCGGAGCCTGCTTACTCCGCCTCCGTCAACCAACGGATTAGGATCTTCACAGGCAATCACCACAGAGCCCACACCCGCACGCACAAGAGCTTCTGCGCAGGGAGGCGTACGGCCATGGTGAGCACAAGGTTCGAGTGTGACATAAACAGTACTGCCCCTGGCCAAGTCTCCGGCCTGTGCCAGTGCCCGGACTTCCGCATGGGCTTCACCCGCTCTTTCATGCCAGCCTTCCCCGACAATACGCCCATCGCTGACAATCACGCAGCCCACACGGGGGTTGGGATGAGTGGTAAATACCCCTTGCTGAGCCAGGCGAATAGCCCGGGCCATAAAATATTCGGGGGTGTCTGAAGTCAGGGAAAGTTTACAAGCCATCAGTCAGCGGCAACTCAGGCTGAGAGGGGTCTTTGCTGGATTTGCTCGCACGGCGGGTACTCTCTTTCGCCAAACGGTCGATTTCCTGACGAAACTCCTCGATGTCCTGGAATTTTCGATAGACCGAAGCAAAGCGGACGTAAGCCACCTGGTCCAGGTCGCGCAGTTCGTTCATCACGGCTTCTCCAACCGCGCGGGAAGGAATCTCGCGCTCACCGGATGCCCTCAGCCGGAACTTAACCCGATCCACTGCTGCCTCGATATCTTCGGAAGCAACCGGTCGCTTTTCCAGTGCCTTGAGAAAGCCGCTACGCAACTTTTCTTCATTGAAAGGCTGGCGACTACCGTCACTCTTGACCAGTCTCGGCAAAGCAAGCTCAGCTTCCTCGTAGGTCGTGAATCGCTCGGCACAGGTAAGGCACTCGCGTCGCCGGCGGACCTGCCGGCCCTCCCCGACCAGACGGGAATCAATGACCTTCGTTTCCGTGGCACTGCAAAAAGGACAATGCATAGATGGCTAACCTATATTGCCGGCTATTGCCGGGAGTTTCGGGGTGCGGACCCTGCCGCACCCGGCCCCATCCAATCAGCTGTATACCGGGAAGCGGGCACACAGAGCCTTAACCTGGCCCTTCACGCGTTCAATGACCGAATCGGCTTCGAGATCTTCGAGCACATCACACATCCAGCCCGCCAGTTCACGGCATTCTGCCACACCAAAGCCACGACTGGTGATCGCCGGAGAGCCAATGCGCAGACCGCTGGTGACAAAAGGAGACCGGGGGTCATTCGGGACAGAGTTCTTGTTCACCGTAATATTGGCACGACCAAGCGCTGCATCAGCATCTTTACCGGTAATGTCCTTGTCGATCAGGTCGAGAAGGAACAGGTGATTATCGGTACCACCAGACACAACCTTATATCCACGGGCCTGGAAGGTGTCCGCCATGGCACGGGCGTTGTCGACCACTTTTTGCTGATAATCCCTGAAGTCTGCCTGCATGGCTTCCTTGAAGCAGATGGCCTTGGCTGCAATCACATGCATCAGGGGGCCGCCCTGGCTTTCGGGGAATACGGCAAAGTTGAGTTTCTTTTCCAGCTCCTCATTGCGCTTGGCAAGAATGAGGCCGCCTCTGGGTCCACGCAGGGTCTTGTGAGTTGTGGTCGTGGTAACGTCTGCAATTTTTACCGGGCTGGGATACACACCTGCAGCAACAAGACCTGCGATATGAGCCATGTCCACCAGCAGGTAGGCACCGACGGAATCAGCAATTTCGCGGAAACGCTGCCAGTCGACCACTTTGCTGTAGGCCGAAAAGCCGGCAACTATCATCTTGGGCTTGTGTTCCTGCGCCAGACTCGCCACCTGCTCGTAATCAATTTCGCCCGTTTCAGGGTTCAGCCCATATTGCACCGCTTGGTAAATACGCCCGGAAAAGCTCACAGAAGCACCATGTGTCAGGTGCCCACCATGTGCCAGACTCATACCCAGAATGGTATCGCCAGGCTGACAAAGCGCCATATAGACGGCAGCGTTGGCCTGAGAGCCACTGTGTGGCTGGACATTGGCGTAATCCGCACCAAACAGTTCCTTGGCACGGTCAATGGCCAGCTGTTCGATGACGTCCACATATTCACAACCGCCATAGTACCGCTTACCGGGATATCCTTCGGCGTACTTGTTGGTCAAGGCAGATCCCTGGGCTTCCATGACACGCGGACTGGTGTAATTTTCAGAGGCAATGAGCTCTATATGCTCTTCCTGCCGCTGATCCTCAGACTGCATGGCAGACCAGACTTCGGCATCAAAATCCGCAATCGTCATATCTTTCTTAAACATCTCTACCTCGAAAACAATCAAGAACCCAAAAAATAAGCGCGCATTTTAAACGATATACGTTAAAAGATCATCCATTCGCTCAGTGCCTGACGCAATCGAAGCGCTTTTGCCAATCCCCGTGGCCTCTTGCGGGCCGGTCGCCTTTTGAGTACCGTTTACGGACTCAGGCCTGATGGCCGGAACCATCTTATTTTTCTCTTACCGATCTCCGGGAATTACAATGGCTCAATACGTTTACACCATGAATCGCGTTGGCAAAATCGTGCCGCCAAAGCGTGAAATTCTTAAAGACATCTCTCTGTCATTTTTCCCCGGCGCAAAAATCGGTGTTCTCGGCCTGAATGGCGCGGGCAAAAGTACCCTGCTGCGCATCATGGCCGGTATTGATACAGACATCATTGGTGAGGCCCGCCCCCAGCCAGGAATTAATGTCGGCTACTTGCCGCAGGAGCCCCAGCTGAACGAAGAAAAAGACGTCAGGGGCAATGTGGAAGAAGGAGTGGCTGAAATCAAGAATGCCCTGACCCGCCTGGATGAAGTGTATGCGGCCTACGCCGAACCTGACGCCGATTTTGATGCGCTGGCCTCAGAGCAGGCCAAGTTGGAGGCCATTATTCAGGCTACCGATGGCCACAACCTGGAAAGAACCCTGGAAGTGGCTGCGGATGCCCTTCGACTGCCGCCCTGGGATGCCCAGGTCAAACACCTCTCAGGCGGCGAGCGCCGACGGGTTGCGTTGTGCAAGCTGCTGCTGTCCAAACCCGACATGCTGCTGCTCGACGAACCCACCAACCACCTGGACGCTGAAAGTGTTGCGTGGCTGGAGCGTTTCCTCCACGAATACCCGGGAACTGTTGTCGCCATTACGCACGACCGCTACTTTCTCGATAACGTTGCTGGCTGGATCCTCGAACTCGACCGCGGTCGCGGAATCCCTTTCGAAGGCAACTACAGCCAGTGGCTTGAAGCCAAAGAGAAGCGCCTGGCGCAAGAGGAAAAACAGGAAGCCTCTCACCAGAAAAACATCAAGGCTGAACTGGAATGGGTTCGCACCGGAGCCAAGGGGCGTCATGCCAAGAGCAAGGCACGCCTTGCGCGCTTCGAAGAGCTCAGCTCGCAGGAATTCCAGAAGCGCAACGAGACCAATGAAATCTACATCCCACCAGGGCCAAGACTGGGGGATGTCGTCATCGAAATGGACGGTGTGGCCAAGAGTTTCGGTGAAAAGCTGTTATTTGAAGATCTGAGCATGCGCGTGCCGCCCGGCAGTATCGTCGGCGTGATCGGGGGCAATGGCGCGGGCAAATCCACTCTTTTCAAGATGATCGCAGGCGTTGAGCAACCGGATCGTGGTGAAATCAAGATTGGCGAGACCGTCAAACTGAGTTACGTCGGCCAGATGCGCGAACTGAGCGATAACAAAACCGTCTGGGAAGAAGTCAGTAACGGCCAGGATATCATCCAGATTGGTAGTTACAGCATCCCGAGCCGGGCGTACCTGGGCCGCTTTAACTTT
Source organism: Gammaproteobacteria bacterium (assembly GCA_030427465.1). GTDB lineage: Bacteria > Pseudomonadota > Gammaproteobacteria > Pseudomonadales > Oleiphilaceae > JADJWY01. The sequence continues at coordinate 3,757 of JAUIAZ010000183.1, forward strand.
AAGGGAAGCGACCAGCAAAAACGCGTCGGCGACCTTTCCGGCGGGGAGAGAAACCGTTTGTTCCTCGCCAAACTGCTCCAGGAAGGGGGCAACGTACTGCTGCTGGACGAACCGACCAACGATCTGGACGTAGAGACTCTTCGTGCACTGGAGGAAGCCTTGCTAGCCTTCCCGGGCTGTGCGATCGTCATCTCACACGACCGCTGGTTCCTTGACCGTGTTGCCACCCATATCCTGGCTTATGAAGGTGACAGTAAAGTGGTCTGGTTTGAAGGTAACTTCTCAGAGTATGACGCTGACTACAAGGCCAGAGTGGGAGAAAGCGCCGCTACACCACAGCGGGTGAAATACAAGCGGTTAGCCTGATTCCTCACAGGCAGAGTCCCTGTGTGTGGTCTATATTTAAGATGACACACAGGAGACCGACATGACCGAGGCAAGCAACGAGCGGCGACGATTCAGCCGCATCGCGTTCGAGGCGCCAGTGCAACTGGAAGCTGATGCCTTGAAATGGGAGGCCCACCTGATTGATATTTCTTTCAAAGGTGTTCTGGTACAAAAACCCAGTGATTGGCCTTCATCTGCTCCCGAGCACTTCAAAATGTCCATCCCCCTGGACGCAGAGAATACCATTCACACCACCCTCAGGCTGGTTCATGCTGAAGCCACCCAACTGGGGTTTGCCGTTGAAACGCTCGACCTGGACAGTGCCACGCTGCTGAGACGTCTGGTCGAACTCAATCTGGGAGATGAAAGCCTTCTGGAGCGTGAGATGGCGGCGCTGGTCAACGCCTGATTCAGATCAGCTCAAGCAACTCTGCCACTTTTCTGACAGGCACACACTCAACACCCTCCGGTGAACGCCGGGGCATATTGGCTTTTGGCAGAATGATTCGGGTGAACCCATGCTTTGCCGCTTCCAGCGCGCGCTCCTCGCCACTGACCACCGGCCGGATTTCTCCGGATAAGCCTATTTCTCCGAATATGGCCGTCTGCACCGGTACCGGGCGATTACGATAGCTGGATACCAACCCTGCGAGGACAGCCAGATCCGCTGCAGTCTCCAAAATCCGGATCCCCCCCACAACGTTCAGAAAAACGTCCTGGTCCGCCAATGATAACCCCCCATGCCGACTCAGAACTGCGAGTAACAAGGACAGCCGCTGCACGTCGTAGCCCAGTGCGAGGCGCCTTGCCGCCCCACTGCCACTGTCATCAACCAACACCTGTAATTCGACAAGCAGCGGGCGAGAACCCTCCCATACCGGCGTTACGATAGATCCCGAGGCCGGCTCTTCCTCCCGGGACAAGAACAGCGCACTGGGGTTCTTCACATCCTTGAGGCCTGCATCCAACATGGCGAATACACCTAGCTCATTCACCGCACCGAAGCGGTTCTTGTTTGCCCTGAGGGTTCGATAACGGCTGTCATCACTGCTTTCCAGCAGAATGGAAGCATCAATGATATGCTCCAGCACTTTGGGACCAGCCAGTGAGCCGTCTTTGGTCACATGACCGACGAGGATCAGGATGGTTCCACTGGACTTGGCCAGCCGCGTCAGTACCGCTGCGCACTCACGCACCTGAGCTACGCTGCCAGGTGCAGAGGACAAATCCTGCTGCGACATGACCTGAATACTGTCAATGATTGCAATCCGGGGGCCTTCGGTCTCTATGGTGCGGGCAATCTCATCAACATCTGTCTGCGACATGACCTGCAGACTGTCTGTGGGTAATTTCAGTCGACGAGCCCGCAGCGCGATTTGCTGTACGGATTCTTCACCAGTGACATAGAGGACGGAGTGATCTCCCGCGAGACGCGCTGCGGTCTGTAACAGCAGGGTACTTTTCCCTGCCCCTGGGCTCCCGCCCAGCAGAATGACCGAACCAGGTACAAAACCGCCGCCTAACACCCGGTCCAGCTCAGAACTACCGCTGGGGACACGGGCCTGATCCTCTATCTGGATATCATCCAGACGCTGTAGCTGGGAAATAGTACCAGCATAGCCGCTTCGACCCCCGCGCTGAGCTGCGGACGATGCCGCAGGGGGGAGTCGCGCCTCTCTGAACTCTACAATCGAATTCCAGGCGTGACACTGCAGACACTGCCCCATCCACTTGGCATAATCTGCACCACACTCCTGACAGACATAGTGTGTCTGCTTCTTCGCCATATCAGCTGTTTCGGATGCGGGCGCTGACTTCGTGCACCGTATCTACAAGCACTTTGGCCAGCTCTGGCTTGGCATCCGGCGTAATACCGTGCCCCAGGTTAAACACATGCCCCGGTGCTTTCCCGAAAGCCTCCAGTATAACGGTGGCTTCACGTCGAACGACGGATTCCGAGGTACACATAATGGCCGGATCAAGGTTGCCCTGAAGAGCCACACGGTCACCCACACGTTGCCTGGCAGCCGCTATATCCGTGGTCCAGTCAAGGCCCAGTGCATCGCTTCCCGCTTCAGCCATCCGCTCCAGCCACTGCCCACCATTCTTGGTAAACAGGATCACCGGAACACGACGCCCCTCATGCTCACGCTTGAGGCCTGAAACAATCTTCTGCATATAGGTCAGGGAAAAGGCCTGATAGCAAGCCGGGCTCAGCACCCCGCCCCAGGTGTCGAAGATCTGAACCGCCTGGGCCCCCGCTTCAATCTGCGCGTTCAGGTAATCAGTCACAGCATCTGCCAATCGCTCTAGCAAGGCATGCAGGGTTTCCGGCTCAGCGTACATCAGGCCTTTTATCGTCCGGAAGTCCTTCGAACTGCCCCCCTCCACCATGTAAGTCGCCAGGGTCCAGGGACTCCCTGAGAAACCGATCAAAGGCACTCGACCATTGAGGGCATTCCGAATGGTGGACACCGCATTCATGACATAAGACAGATCATCTGTAGCGCTGAAAGGCGGGATGGCTTCCACATCGGCCTGACTACGAATAGTTTTTCTGAAGCGCGGGCCTTCACCCGTTTCAAAATACAGTCCCAGCCCCATGGCATCAGGGATCGTCAGAATATCCGAAAACAGAATGGCCGCATCCAGCTCGTATCGTTCGAGCGGTTGCAGTGTCACTTCACAAGCCAACTCCGCGTTCTTGCACAACGAGAGGAAATCACCTGCCTGGGCTCGGGTGGCGCGGTATTCCGGCAGGTACCGACCCGCCTGGCGCATCATCCAGACAGGTGTCCGGTCTACTGGCTCCCTGAGGAGTGCCTTCAGAAAGCGGTCATTCTTTAACGTAGCAGTCATGCGTTACGGTCATCCAGATAATCCAGAATGCCTTCAGCCGCCTGACGCCCTTCCCAGATAGCCGTGACGACCAGGTCAGAGCCGCGAAC
>JAUIAZ010000004.1 GCA_030427465.1 Gammaproteobacteria bacterium
GAACGGAATCGCGAATCCGTTGTGCTGGTGGATGAGGCCTACGTCGATTTTGGGGCGGAATCTGCCGTGGCACTGATCAACGAGTTTCCGCAATTGCTGGTCGTGCAGACCACCAGCAAATCGCGTGCATTGGCGGGGCTGCGACTGGGCTATGCCTTGGGTCACCCGCAGTTGATAGAGGCGCTGGAAAGGGTCAAGAACAGTTTCAATTCTTATCCCATTGACCGTCTGGCCGAGCAGGCCGGCATTGCCTCGTTTGAAGACGATGCCTACTTTCAGAAGGGCTGCAAAGACATTCGGGCCACTCGGGACGAGACGGCGGCAAAGCTGGCCTCCCTGGGGTTCGAGTTGCTCCCGTCACAGGCAAATTTCCTCTTCGCCAAACCCTTGTTTGCACCGGCAAAGCAGGTTTTTGAGCAGCTCAGGGAACGTGCCATTCTGGTGCGCTACTTCGACAAGCCACGTATCAGTGATTATCTGCGCATTACCATTGGTCTGCCTGAGGAAATGCGGGCCCTGACCAGGGCCCTGGAAGAAATCCGGGCTGCCGCCTGACAACCCGCCGCCCGAAGTCGGGGTGGCTTGATGCTGGCTGTGCCGGGCAGCCTCCCTTTGGTTATTGTGCCCAGTCAGCCGAGAACGGAGTGCAGGCGTCGAGGCGTTGCCGGAAGCCTGCCGGAATGGTAACGACCTGCTGGGTGGTATAGTCAAAACACAGCAGCCGGGTTTTGACTCGCGCCACCTCATGCAGTTTTTCCGAATCACGTATGCTGTAGATGAAATCCAGGGCCTTGTCGGTGGCGGTTGTAACGGCCAGGTCGACCTCAAGGATATCCCCATAGAAGGCCTCGGCCAGGTAGTCGATCTGCGAATTGCGCATGATCAGGCCGGCGCTTTCAAAGACCACGGCATTTTCGTAGCCCAGATACCTGACGAAGCCGAACTGGGCCTCGAGAGCTATCGGCAGAATGCGATCGGCGCCCAGGTGGTTGGCAGCATTGATGTCGCTGTAAACCACACGGTAAGTGGTTCTGAAGAGAAACTGTTCCGGCAGTTTGATCTGGTCTTGTGGCAAGGTGTCATACTCTTTTCAATGATGAACATCCCCCTATTATAAAGCCTTTCCACAGCGGAGGCCCGCTTGTGTGTTTTTCCACAGACTTTGTGTACAAGCTTGTGGATAAGCTCCGGGAAACAATGGGAAATGTATCTGGCGGCCGCAGCGGCTGCGGCTTGCGGGAATGTGATCAGCGGCTGATCAGCTTGACAGCGTGTGGCAGGAAGGTAACTTAGGGGCCTCATTTTATGGGAGTCTGATGCATGCCGGGGTGTGAACAAAAGGGGCTGACGGTACTCGAGACCGCACTGTCGGAAATCCTTGAAGCGGTGCCTGACTGGTCGCGTACGGAAACGGTTCCGCTGCCACAGGCACTGGGCCGGGTGCTGGCAGAGGATCAATACTCAAGGGTAGACGTGCCACCAGCTGATAACAGCGCGATGGATGGCTATGTCCTTCCCGCCGGTCTGTCAGCCGGATCCGAAGGTTGCCTGCCGGTGGCGCAACGCATTGCTGCCGGCGATGTGCCGCGCCCGCTGGAAGACGGTCATCTTGCCCGGATTTTTACAGGGGCCGGGATCCCCGCTAACGGCGCAGCGGTGCTGATGCAGGAGGACTGTGAAGTATCACCGGATAAAGAACGGGTGCGTTTTCCGGGCGGATGGAAAGCGGGGCAGAACATCCGTCGCAAGGGGCAGGATGTCGCCTCGGGTGACCGGGTTCTGAGTGCCGGGAAGCGCTTGTCAGCGATCGAGGTCGGGCTTCTGGCTTCCGTTGGTCTTGATCGGGTGACTGTCCGGAAGAAACCCAGGGTCGCCATTCTCTGTACCGGAGACGAACTGGTCGAACCAGGAGAGCCCCTGCCGCCTGGCAAACTGTTTAATTCAAACCGCTATCTGCTGGAAGCACTCGTGCGTCATACCGGGGCTGAGCCTGTGGTGCTGCCGCAGGTCGCTGATCGTCTGGAGGCTACCCTGGAAGCCTTGCGCGGGGCCGCGGCGCAATCCGATGTCATCCTCACGACCGGTGGAGTCTCGGTAGGTGAGGAAGATCATGTAAGGGCGGCGATTGAGCGCTTGGGCCGTATTGATCTTTGGCGGCTGGCCCTGAAACCCGGTAAACCCTTTGCCTTCGGTGAGGTCGCCGGAGTGCCGGTACTGGGGCTGCCCGGCAACCCCAGTTCGGTTTTGGTGACCTTCGGTCTGATGGCACGGCCTTTCCTGCTGAAGATGCTGGGGCAGACAGACTCCGGCAGGCTTTTCCGGCTGCCCTTCCGGGGCAGCGTTGCAAAGCCTGGCAAGCGTCGGGAATTCCTGCGAGTGCGTCTGGTTAGCAGCGAGGCCGGTCTTGAGATGGAGCCGCATCCCAACCAGAGCTCCGGGATGCTCAGCTCCGCCTCCTGGGCTGACGGTCTGGCCATCGTGCCGGAACACGCTGTCGTGAAGGCCGGAGATTCGCTGGAATATCTGCCATTTGAGAACTGGCTCACCTTGTGAGCTTCAACGGGGAGCGCTGACTGGTAGGCGCAAAGGAGAACCCATGTTTGTACTTTTTTTTGCCCGGCTTCGTGAACAGGTGGGCACTGAACGTCTCGATCTTGAGGCCCCTTACCCCGTCACAGTGGCTGCCCTGCGTGAGCTGCTCACGCAGAAAGGAGAACCCTGGGCGCAGGCACTGTCAGATAATAAATTGCTGGTGGCCGTTAACCAGGCCATGGCGCACCCGGATACTCCATTGAAAGCCGGTGACGAAGTCGCCTTTTTTCCACCGGTTACCGGGGGCTGAGAGCCCTTCATCAACTGCTCAGGTGGGTGGGAAGTCCTCCAGCATCGCCTGGATCAGCTCGCTCAGTGTCTCTTCCCGGGCCTTTGGGTCGCTGTCCAGAGGCAGCGGGCTTCTGGCGGTTGCGCTCCAGATGATAGCCTGAGTTGCCGGGTCTACCATTTCCAGAACCAGCTTTTCGCGGGGACGGGCTTCGCTGGGAACCGGTCTGTCGAGTTGCACCCCGACGGCTGAGCGTGCCCCCACGCCCAATCCATATCCGAAGCCCCAGGTAAAGCCCTGATTCACAATTTCGGTGACGGGTTCATAACGCCAGGTTACTCTTACATCGGCGTTGTCCGGGGTTTGTGAGGGGGTAAGACCCCGTTGCGGCAGCTGAGTCTGCAAGATGGCGGCCACGCGCTGGTCTGCCAGAGACTGAGCGCCCTGCGACCCGGGTGCCGGAGTAGCCAGCTCGAAAGTCTTCAGGGAGGCAAAGTTGCGGCCACTCTGATAGTCCAGGATGTAAGGGCTGGCGCAGCCACCGAGATGGAGGAGGGCGGTCAGCAGGATCAGCCAGGCAAGCGGCCTGCCCGATAGATTCAGATCTTTGATCACGTTGGTTCTCCAGTGCTTTTCACCAGCTTATCAGAGGAAAAGCGCTTGCTGCGAGTTTTCCGGCAGCTGCCACAGCGTGCCGGCTTGCACTATCTTTGATACGGTGGCTTTGACAGGAGGGGCGCAGTCATGCGGGAGAACGGGTCGGGTTCAGGCCGACATGCCCTTCGGGGGCAGCTGCTCTCCTATCGGGCGGATCCGTTCCGGCACCCGGTGGCCGAATGCCTGATGCATGAAACGGACGGCGTGATTGTCATTGAAGCGGGCCGCATCGCCTCGGTCGGGCCGGCATCGGAGATTCTCCCGGCGTTGGCGGAAAATGTGCCGGTTACACACTACCAGAATGCACTGATCACGCCAGGACTGATCGACTGCCACGTGCATTACCCACAGACGGAAATCATCGGCGCCTACGGGAAGCAGCTGATCGACTGGCTGAAGCAATATGCTTTTGTCGCGGAGCAAAAGTTCGGCAACAAGGAATATGCGCGTGAGGTGGCCAGAGCCTTTCTGAGGGAAAGTCTGCGCTGTGGTACGACCACTTCGGCCGTGTTCTGTACAGTAGACCCGGTCTCTGTGGACGCTTTTTTTGAAGAGTCACGCAAGCTGGATATGCGCAATCTGGCAGGCAAAGTGCTGATGGATCGCAATGCTCCGGAAGCGCTGCTGGATAGCGTCCAGAGCGGGTATGACCAGACCCGGGAACTGATTGCCCGATGGCATGGCAACGGCCGCTCCCTCTATTGCGTGACCCCTCGCTTTGCGCCGACCAGTACACCAGAGCAAATGGAAATGGCCGGTGCCGTCTGGAAGGAGCATCCGGGAACCTATCTTCAGTCTCATGTGTCAGAAACCCGGAAAGAGATCGAGTGGGTGAAGGCGCTTTATCCCGGGAGGAAAGGCTATCTGGATGTTTACCAGCATTACGGACAGCTGGGAGAGCGAAGTATCCTGGGGCATGGGACCTACCTGACCGAAGAAGAGTTTCAGCTGCTGCATGATACCGGTACGGCCATTGCTCACTGCCCTACCTCCAACCTCTTCCTGGGCAGTGGTCTGTTCCGTATCGGCCAGGCAGTGGACAGCCGTCGGCCCGTGCGGGTCGGTCTGGCGACTGACTTGGGCGCTGGCACAAACTTCTCGCAACTGGTGACCATGAACGAGGCTTACAAAGTGGCGCAATTGAATGATTATTCACTCAGTGCGCATCACGCCTACTATCTCGCAACAAGAGGGGCCGCCCATGCGCTGTACCTTGACGATACCATTGGCAGTATTGAAGCCGGAATGGAGGCAGACCTGGCGGTGCATGACCTGAGCGCCACGCCTCTTCTGGACTACCGTCTGCGATACGCCAGAAACCTGGATGAGGTGCTGTTCGTGTTGATGACGCTGGGTGATGACCGAAGCACGTGCGCAACCTATGTGGCAGGCAAACGGGTCTATGCCAGTGGTCGTGAGGAATCGCCGGCGTATTTTTCGGACTCTTTGAGGCCTAGGTGCCAGTGAATTGACTATCTGGGTAAGGAGAACCAATACCGGAAAGTATTGGTGCCGAGGAGAGGACTCGAACCTCCACGGGGTTGCCCCCACCAGCACCTGAAGCTGGCGTGTCTACCAATTTCACCACCTCGGCGTGAAGCAGTGGCGCGCAATTTACTGATTCTTTCTTTTTTTGTCAACGATTCACCACAAAAAAAATTAAGCCGTTATACTGCAGCTGTGCACAATGATGAATTGTTCTCGTTCCATCCTTCCTTTCGAGCCAGAAATCCAGAATGACCAAAAAGAAAAAATCCTCAAAGTCTGCTCCTGTAGATCCATACGCCAACCGTGAAGCGCAGAACTACGATGATCCGATCGTGAGTCGTGAGGGCATCATGGCCTATCTCGAAGAACTCGGTACGCCCGCTTCCCGGCCACAGATACAGGAACACTTCCGTCTCGTGACAGAGGCCCAGCAGGAAGCCCTGAGGCGCCGGCTGATTGCCATGACCCGCGATGGACAACTGATTTGTAACCGTCGCGGCGATTACGGGCTGGTGCGACGCATGGATCTGATCCGTGGTCGCGTCAGCGGCCACCGCGATGGTTTCGGGTTCCTGATTCCGGAAGACGGCAGCGACGACCTCTATCTGTCTGCCCGCCAGATGGCCCAGGTGTTTGATGGCGATATCGTCCTGGTGCGGGAAGAGCGCGGTGGACGCCGCGACAAACGCGAAGGGGTGATTGTGGATGTCCTCGAGCGGCGCACGGAAGAGCTGGTGGGCCGGCTGTATTCGGAGAGCGGCGTAGCCTTTGTGGTACCGGATAACGTCAAGATCAATCAGGACATCCGGATCCCGGAACATGCGCTGGGTGGCGCCAGGTCCGGCCAGTACGTCTCCGTGAAACTGACCCGTCAACCCGGGTTCAAGAAAGCACCGGTGGGAGAAGTGTCCGAGGTGCTCGGAGAACACATGGCGCCGGGCATGGAGATTGATGTCGCTCTGCGCACCTACGGCATTCCCTTCCGTTTCTCCGAAGAGGTGGAGGCGGAAACCGGCGGACTGTCTACCGAAATCGACCAGAGGGCCACAAAAGGCCGGGTGGATCTGCGTCATCTGCCTTTGGTCACCATTGACGGCGAAGATGCCCGGGATTTTGATGATGCTGTCTATTGTGAGGCCCGGAAGGGCGGTGGCTGGCGGCTGTATGTGGCGATTGCCGATGTGTCGCACTACGTGCTGCCGGGAACCGCGCTGGACACATCAGCCTACGAGCGGGGTACCTCGGTCTACTTTCCGGATCGGGTTGTTCCAATGCTGCCTGAAGTGCTGTCGAATGGCTTGTGCTCACTGAACCCGGATACCGACCGCCTGTGCATGGTCTGTGAGATGACCGTGTCTGCGGCCGGCAGACTGTCGGGCTACAACTTTTATGAGGGCGTAATGCGCTCCCAGGCGCGACTGACCTACACCCAGGTCGGCGCATTCCTCGACGAGCCGGAATCAGCGACCGCCCAGGCGCTGGTGGAGAAGCACGGGCACCTCTGTGAAATGTTGCTGAATCTGTTCGCTCTCTATCAAGCCTTGAGAGATGCCAGAGAGGCCCGGGGCGCCATCGATTTTGATACCGTGGAAACCCGTATTCTCTTTGATGACACGCGCAAGATCCGGGAAATTGTTCCGGTTCAGCGCAATGACGCCCACAAGCTGATTGAAGAGTGTATGTTGTGTGCCAATGTGGCGGCGGCGCGTTTGCTGGAAAAAATGGAAATTCCGGCGCTGTACCGGGTGCACGAAGGGCCTTCTGCTGAGAAACTCGAAAAGCTGCGGGCCTTCATGGGCGAACTGGGGCTGCAATTGGGCGGTGGTGAAAAGCCCAAGACCCGCGATTACCAGGCGCTGGCGGAAACCATCCGCGCTCGTCCCGACTCTGTGTCCCTGCAGACCGTGATGCTGCGATCGTTGAGCCAGGCCATTTATCACCCTCAGAATGAAGGGCACTTTGGGCTGGGTTATCCCGCTTATACCCACTTCACCAGTCCGATCAGACGCTATCCCGACCTCCTGGTTCACCGTGCGATCCGCTCCCTGATACGCAGTGAGGTGCCGTGCAAGCACGTCGTGCGTCCGGATGACCGGCCTGCACAGACAAAGAAAACCGAATACAAGCTCAGTGTGGCGGACCTGCTGGTAGTCGGTGAGCACTGCTCCATGACGGAAAGGCGCGCAGATGAAGCCACTCGCGACGTCATGGCCTGGCTCAAATGTGAATTTCTGCAGGACCGGGTCGGGGAGGCCTTTACCGGACGTGTCACGGCGGTGGTGGCTTTTGGCCTGTTCGTCGAACTGGATGACCTTTATGTCGAAGGTCTGGTGCATGTCTCCAACCTTAATAGCGATTACTACCATTTTGATGCTGACCGACACCGCCTGGTGGGAGAGCGTTCCGGTCAGACTTTCCGTCTCGGCGATGAAGTGGAAGTCCGGGTGGCTCAGGTGAACCTGGAAGATCGCAAGGTCGATCTGGAGCTGGTTCAGAAAAGAAGCCGTCACGAAGGGCGCTCGGGTAAGGCCGGTAACCGTTCAGGGGCGGGCGGCGGCAAAAGCCGGCGCGATGCCATTCTGGAGGAATGGAACCGCGACTTCGAGAAGGAGAAACGCAAGGGCGGGCCCCGAGGCCCGGAGAGAAACGCCGACAGCAGCGGTCGCAAGGCTTCAGGTAAAGGCGGCAGCAAGGGGGCCGGCAAGAACAGCGGTCAACCCGGCAGTAAATCTGGCGGCAAGAGTGCCGGGGCGAAAAAGTCCGGCAGCCACGGGGGCCGGGGAAAAGCCCGCAAAGGGAAGCCGAAGGCATGAGTCAGGAGCATTTTATCGGCGGCTTCCATGCCGTGCAGGCTTTACTCACCAGGCGTGCCGGTCATGTCCAGGAGATCCGCTACGATGAAGGTCGTCACGACAAACGGTTGCAGGACATTCTGGCGAAAGCGGCTGCCAAGGGCATTCCGGCCACGGCGACCAAACGCAAGGAGCTTGATGGGCTTCTGGCATCCAGTCAGGGAGTGGTCGCCTTCCTGAAACCCGATCGGGTCAGCAATGAGGCGGATCTGGACGACCTCCTGGTGCAGGAAACCGCACCTTTACTGTTGGTGCTGGATTCAGTTACCGATCCCCATAACCTGGGGGCCTGTCTCCGCTCGGCGAATGCCGCAGGGGTAACGGCAGTTATCGTTCCGAAAGACAAATCTGCGCCGCTGAACGCCACGGCACGCAAAGTTGCCTGTGGTGCGGCAGAGCTGACGCCGCTGATCCGGGTCACCAATCTGGCGCGTACGCTGGATCATCTGAAATCCTATGGAATCTGGATCGTGGGGACCTGTGGCGAAGCAGAAACCGGCCTGTTCAGTCAGAAGCTGACCGGGCCACTGGCTTTGGTGATGGGGGCAGAAGACAAGGGCATGCGCCGGCTGACGCGCGAGCGTTGCGACAGCCTGGTCTTTATCCCGATGGCAGGGGAAGTCAGTTCGCTGAATGTCTCAGTGGCTGCGGGTGTCTGCCTGTTTGAAGCCACACGACAGCGTCAGCCCGGCTGAGGTTCAGGGATGCATAGTCTGGCCCCTTGTCAGGAGGCAGCCACCGTCTGCATTCTGTGCTAACTTGAAAGAGTTAACTGCGGGCAGACAAACGAGTGACCCAGACTCCAGACAATAAAAAGAAAAGCTGGTACTCCCGCCGCGGGCTTCGCGGCAAGTTTTTTTTGCTGGTTATCCCGGTTTCCGCACTGGCCGTGATTTTGTACACGGTCCTGGTTGTGGAGGTCAGTAACCAGCAGCGGGAGGCGCAGAACCGTGAAGTCGCCGAGAGTATCGGGCGGCGGGACGCCCGTCTGCTCGCTCCCGTTTTGTGGAATATCGATTTTGAAGGCCAGCGCCGTATCCTTGAAGTGATTGGCAATGAAGAGCGGCTGCGCTGTCTTAAGGTTTATGAGTATGCCAGCCCGGGGCCTGATGCACAGGTCGAGCTGGCATCCACGGGCCGTTGTGAAAGTGTTCCGGCTGCCTGCATCGGGCAGAACGCCCAGCCGGTGGCTCCGGCCTGTCAGGCTGCCTCCATCTACCGTGTGAAAACCCCCATCATTCATCAGGTCGGTACACGCGAAAACATTGTCGGGCAAGCGATTCACTGGATAGACGTCAGTCGTCAGCAGGACGATGTGCTGCAGGAGGTACTGGGCTTTTCCCTCCTATCAATACTCATGTACAGCTTGCTGGGTATCAGTATCACCATCGGTTTTCGGCGGGTTCTGTTCCAACCCATCCATGCCATGGATGAAGCGCTCGAGGATTACAGAAAAACCGGCAAACGCAAGAAGGTCGACTGGGAGTCGGAGGATGAGCTGGGCAAGATCATTCACGGGTACAACGACAGTGTCGACCGGCAGAACCGGGTGGAAGAAGAGCTCAAACTCGCGCGGGACCAGGCCCAGAAGGCTCTGGATGAACTGCGGGTGGCCAAAGACAACCTCGTGCAAGCCGAGAAGCTGGCGTCCCTGGGCTCGCTGGTGGCTGGCATTGCCCATGAAATAAATACCCCCGTTGGCAGCAGCCTGACGGTTGCCACCACCCTTTCCGAACGGGTGAAACAGTTCAGACTGCTTCTGGAGCAGGGGGCCTTACGCAAGTCCGAGCTCGAAGATTTTATTTCCCAGACTGAAGAAGCGGCGCACATCATGGGGCTTTCACTTCAGGCAGCCGGAGAGCAGATCCAGAAATTCAAGCAGGTTGCGGTCGATCAGACCAGTGCCAGCCGCCGCCGCTTCAATCTGGCCGTCGTAACGGAGGAAGTGCTGTCTACCCTGCGTCCCCGTATCAAACGCACAGAAATCAATCTGATCGTCAAGGTAGATCCGGATATCTGGCTGGACAGCTACCCCGGGCCTTTTGGCCAGGTTCTCAGCAACCTTTTCACCAACGCCATTACTCATGGCTTTGACGATCAGGGTCGCGGCGAAATTGTGATTGAGGCGCATGCTCTGAATGACAGCGAAGTCGCGATGTCGTTCAGCGACAACGGCGTGGGGATGACCGACAAGCAGGTGCAGAGACTCTATGACCCCTTTTTCACTACCCGCATGGGGCGGGGCGGCAGCGGGCTGGGTATGCATGTGGTCTATAATGTCGTAACCACGATTCTGATGGGGAAAATACAGGTGGTCAGTGCCCCTGGCGAGGGTACCACCGTTACCCTGACGGTGCCGCTGGATCCCCCGCAGCGTGAGCCAGCCAATAACAATAAAGAGGAAGGCGCATGAGTGATGATCTTCTGGTTTTTGCGGAAGAATCTGACGGAGATGACAGTGCAGCTGACAATGAGCCGCTAGCTCCCTGGCGGGTGTTGATTGTCGACGATGAAGAACAGATTCATGCGGCCACAACCTTTGCGCTGCGGGATGTGCGCTTTGCCGGGCGTCCCGTCACTTTCGACAGTGCCTATAGTGCCGCTGAGGCCCGTGAGCTGCTCGCCAAAGATGATGGCTATGCCTGTATTTTTCTGGATGTGGTCATGGAAACCGAGCATGCTGGCCTGGAGCTGGTTCCCTGGATTCGCGAGCAAGCAGCGAACGAAGCGGTTCGTATCATCCTGCGCACTGGTCAGCCCGGATATGCGCCGGAAATGGAAGTTATCCAGCGCTATGACATCAATGACTATAAAGCCAAGTCGGAACTCACCCGCGACCGCCTGCTGACCACTCTGATTACGGCACTCAGGAGCTACCATCAGCTGAAGGCTATTGAGTCCAGCCGGGAAGGTCTGCAGATGATTCTGGATGCGTCCACCAGCCTGTTCAGTGTCCGTCATGTCAGCCAGTTTGCCCTGGGGGCCCTGAAACAGATTTGCAGTCTGTTGCAGACACCCACGGAGGGCATTCTCTGTGCCCATTACGCCGGAGACAGTCGCCAGGACTTGCGCGTGCTGGCCGCCAGTGGGCGCTTCATGGGTTTGCAGGGGAAAAAGCTCAGCGAAACCGATGTGCAGATGCCGGCCCGCAAAATCCAGTCGGCGATCGACAACAAAAGTTCCCGGTTTGACGGCTCTTCGACAGTTCTCTATATCGTTTCACCCTTGGGAGACGAACTGGCAGTCTATGTCGATTGCAGCTCGAACCTGAGCGAGCTGGACAAACGCATGATCCACCTGTTCTCGGTGAATGTGGCCGTGGGCTTTGAAAATGCTCACCTGTTTGAGCATGTGGAACGACTGGCCTACATAGACCAACTGACCCAATTGCCAAATCGTGTGGCCTTCCAGCGGGAAATTGAACGCATGATCAGCCAGGGCAAGCCCTTCGCAGTGGTCATCGCTGATATCGACAATTTTCAGGCGGTCAATGATGGTCTGGGCCATGAAGTGGGTGATGCCACGCTGAACCTGGCTGCGAAGCTGATAAACCGGCACTTCGGGGGCAAGCACTTTGTTTCGCGCATCAGCAGTGACTCCTTTGGCATCGTGGTGCCGGCCCCCTCCAGCGAAATGGTGGTAAAAACCCTGGATCGCTTTCAGGCCATCAACGATTCGGTGTTGCATGTGCGTGATAACCAGGTGCCGTTGTCCACGACCTTCGGCGTGGCGCTGTTTCCGGTCCACGAAACGCAGGCTGAGGCGTTGTTCAAATGTGCGGGTATTGCTTTGAAGGCGGCCAAAGGGCTGCGCCGGGGCACCTACAAGATCTTTGATGTGAGTATGGAAAAACGGCTGAAGCACCGTCTGAGCCTGATCAATGAGCTGCGTAATGCGGCGCCTCAGGAACAGTTCAGCCTCCTGTTCCAGCCTGTTATTCGTGTGGAAACGCGCCAGATATTGGGCTGCGAGGCCCTGATCCGCTGGATTCAGGGAGACCGCATAGTGATGCCGGATGAGTTTATCCCGGCGGCTGAGGAATCCGGACAGATCATCCGCATCGGTGCCTGGGTGCTGGAGGCCGTGTGTAAACAGTTGGCAGAGTGGGGGGAAGTAGCCCATGGGCTGCGTATGGCGGTTAATGTGTCTACGCGGCAGTTGCGTGACACCGATTTTCTCGACCTTCTGAAATCGCTGCTGCTGAAATACCGGATTCCGCCCTCAGCGCTGGAACTGGAGCTTACCGAATCCTTTCTCATTGAAGACCTGTTTCTGGCCCGGGAACGTCTGCAGGAAATCCGGGCGCTGGGGGTTGGTCTGGCGATTGACGACTTTGGCACCGGCTACTCCTCGCTCAGCTATCTGCACGAGCTGCCGGTAGACCGGCTCAAGATCGACCGTTCCTTTGTGCACAACATGGGGGAATCCTCCCAGGACAGAACCATCTGTGACCTGATCGTGCAAACCGGGCAACTGCTGGGTATGACGGTGCTGGCGGAAGGCGTGGAGAACGAAGTGCAGGCCAGTCTGCTGAAGGAAATTGGCTGCCAGGAAGCCCAGGGTTTCCTGTTTGGCCGGCCCATGCGGGCCGATAAAATATTTGACTTGCTTAATCCCTCCAGAGAAGAGTAAAATCCGCCCTCCAGAAATCAGGGTCTGTTGTAAGCGGGCCCTCTTATCAACCTCCTTGCTCCGGCCAACGTCGGGGCTGCAAAACCGTAAGGAGATGACATGCGTCATTACGAGATCGTGCTCATGGTTCACCCGGACCAGAGCGAGCAGGTACCTGCCATGGTAGAGCGTTACGTATCTACCGTTACCACTGGCGGCGGCAAGATTCACCGTCAGGAAGATTGGGGCCGTCGTCAGCTGGCTTACCCGATCAACAAGATTCACAAGGCGCACTATGTGCTTCTGAACATCGAGTGCTCACAGGCTGTCCTGGAAGAGCTGGCTCACGCCTTCCGCTTCAACGATGCCATCATCCGCGAGATGATCCTGCAGAAAGATGAAGCCGTGACCGAAGTGTCGCCGATCAAAGCCAATGAAGGCAAAGAGCAGCGTGGCCCGCGCCCAGAGCGTCGTCCTTCTGCGGACTCTTCAGACAGCGATTCCAATGACAACAGATCGGACGACTCTGACAGCAGCGATTCCGACGATGACGAAGAGGAGAACAGCTAATGGCCCGTTTTTTCCGTCGACGCAAGTTTTGCCGCTTCACTGCTGAAGGTGTGAGCGAGATCGATTACAAAGACATCGAACTGCTGAAAGGCTACATCACTGAAACCGGCAAGATCGTACCCAGCCGGATTACCGGTACCAAGGCACGCTACCAGCGTCAATTGGCTACTGCCATCAAGCGTGCGCGTTATCTGGCACTCCTGCCATATACCGACAGCCACGACGTATAAGCTGGAGAGGATAAGACCATGCAAGTAATTCTTCTTGAAAAAGTGGCCAACCTCGGCAAGCTGGGTGACCAGGTTAAAGTTCGTGCCGGTTACGGCCGTAACTTCCTGATTCCCTTCGGTAAGGCGGTACCGGCCACTAAGGCCAACGTCGAAGCCTTTGAAAAGCGTCGCGCCGAGCTGGAATCTGCCGAAGCCGAGCGTCTGCAGCAGGCTGAGTCCCGTCAGGAACAACTGCAGGACAAAAGCTTCACCATCGTTGCCAAAGCCGGTGACGAAGGCAAGCTGTTCGGTTCCATCGGCACCCGTGACATTGCAGAGGAAATCAGCAAGAGCGGTGTTGAAGTCGTGAAAAGTGAAGTTCGTCTGCCGGAAGGTGCTCTGCGCCAGACTGGCGAATACGAAATCGCCATTGCCCTCCACAGCGATGTGGAAGCGGTTGTGAAGATTGCGGTTGTCTCTGAATAAGTAGACACTTCTCACTGAAAGGCAGCCATGATAGGCTGCCTTTTTTGTTTGTGCCCTCCCTAATCAGAAAAACATGTCAGCTGATAACGTTCAGGAAATAAGACTTCCTCCCCATTCCAATGAAGCCGAACAGGCTGTCATCGGCGGTTTGCTGCTGGATAACAGTGCCTGGGACCGGGTCGGTGAACTGCTGACGCCAGAAGATTTCTATCGGCAGAGCCACCGTCACATCTTTGAATCCATTGCCCGCCTCATTGACGAAGGCCGTGGCTGTGATGCCATTACCGTTTCTGAAATGCTGGAGAATCGGGGGCAACTGGAGAAAGTAGGCGGTCTGGCCTATCTGGGCGACCTCGCCAAGAGTACGCCCTCTGCGGCGAATATCCGGGCCTACGCCGAGATTGTGCGCGAACGTTCGGTCATGCGCCGACTGATGTCCGTGGGGGCCGAGATATCCGAGATGGCTTCCGAACCTGATGGCCGCAGCAGTAACGAAATTCTCGATGAAGCCGAGCGAAAGGTCTTCCAGATTGCGGAGTCCCGGCCCAACCAGGGGGGGCCAGTTCCGATCAAGCCGATACTGGCCAAAACTCTCAAGCGCATCGAACAGCTGTTCGAGCAGCAAGGGGGCATCACCGGGATTACCACCGGATTTGATGTTTTGGACAACAAGACCTCCGGTCTTCAGCATGCCGATCTGGTTATCGTTGCCGGGCGACCCTCGATGGGTAAAACCACCTTCGCCATGAACCTGGTGGAGAATGCCCTGATGCTGGCCAAGACCTCGGTATTGGTGTTCAGTATGGAGATGCCGGCAGACTCGATCCTGATGAGGATGTTCTCTTCGATCGGACGTATCGACCAGACTCGGGTTCGTTCAGGTCAGCTGGAAGAGGAAGACTGGCCGCGTCTGACCAGCGCCATGCAGCTACTGCGTGACGCCAAACTTTACATTGATGACACGCCGGCTCTGACGCCGACTGAGTTGCGGTCCAGGGCTCGCCGGGTGGCCAGAGAGTTCGATGGCAAGTTGGGGATGATTATGGTGGACTACCTGCAGCTGATGCGGGTTTCCGGAATCAAGGAAGGGCGTACAGCCGAGATCTCGGAGATCAGTCGCTCGCTGAAAGCGCTGGCCAAAGAGATGAACTGCCCGGTCATTGCCCTGTCGCAGCTGAACCGGAGTCTGGAGCAGCGTCCCAACAAGCGGCCTGTCAACTCAGACCTTCGGGAGTCCGGAGCGATTGAGCAGGATGCGGATGTGATCATCTTCATATACCGGGATGAGGTCTATAACGAAGACAGTCCGGACAAAGGGGTGGCCGAAATCATCATTGGTAAGCAGCGAAATGGTCCCATAGGCACCGTCCGGCTGGCTTTCCTGGGGAAATATACCCGCTTTGAGGACCTCGCTCCTGAGTATCAGGGGAATTTCGAGGAATGAGACCCACCCGGGCCCTGATCGATCTGGATGCACTTCATCACAACCTGGACCTGTTGCAGAAGAAAGCCCCTCAGTCGCCGCTGATGGGCGTGGTCAAGGCAGACGCCTATGGCCATGGTGTTCACCTGATTGCCCCGGAAATAGCCCCTCATGTCGCCTGCTTTGCGGTGGCGATCGCCGAAGAAGCCGTTCAGTTGCAGAAGCTGCGAATCTTCAAACCGGTTCTGGTGCTCGAAGGGCCTCAGGGTAAGGCGGGTGATGTCTCCTTTCTGCGGCCTGACGCTGTTGAGTGGGTCATTCATACCGAAGAGCAGCTTGAGCTGCTGAGCCCTCAGAAGGCCAGCTCAGTATGGTTGAAGTGTAATGTGGGCATGAACCGGCTTGGCTTCCCGCAGGCGGAGCTGCCCGTGCAGATGGAGGCTCTGGAGCGAAAGCCTCATCTGCACCTGAAAGGTATCATGAGCCATTATGCCTGTGCGGATGCGCCTGAATCCGGGTGTTTTCAGGAGGAGCGTGAGCAAGCCTGGCAAATTGACGTCCCCGCCGGGATTGAGCGTTCACATGCCAATTCGGCGGCGCTGCTGTCCGGCTCCGTTTCTCCGGGTGAATGGGTTCGACCGGGTATCGCGCTCTATGGCGGCTCTCCTTATGCGGGTCAAAGTGGCACTGATCTCGGGTTGCGCCCGGTAATGACACTGATAAGTGAACTGATTGCCGTCCGGCACCTCAAACCCGGAGACTGTGTGGGCTACGGTGCCTCCTGGCGTGCTGAAACTGACACGCTGATGGGTATTGTGCCCATCGGATATGCCGATGGGTATGACAGGCATTTGTCGAACTGCGGCTTCGCATCACTGGAGGGCGTTCGGGTACCGGTTATCGGCAGGGTGTCCATGGACATGGTCGCCCTGGACCTCAGTGCCGTCCCGAGGGCCTCTCCCGGCACACCGGTTGAGCTTTGGGGCAGGCAGTTGTCTGTGGATGCATTGTCTGCGGCTGCCGGTACGATTTCCTACGAATTGTTGTCGGGGCTCTCTGCCAGGGTGCCCCGGCAAGCGCTATAGGTATGAACAGGCTGCTTGCTGATTGCCCTGCAGGGGAGTTTGCGCCTATATTTACTGAATCGGTTAATGAATGGGTCTGACGGGTGTGATACTGGTTACGGGGAGTGATTCGGTCATGGGCCGATGCCTGATGGAGGCATTTTCCCAGGCGGGATTTACCGTCTTGGGCATGACAATGGCTGAATGTGAACAGCCCGAGGACCGGATTCTCAAGTCGCTGACCACCAGTGAAAACTTGCAACTGATCGTTCACGCCTACGAGTATGCCGAGCTGGTCCAGGTTGAAAGGTATGCTGACCTTTCCCACCAGCTCAATGTTCGCTTCACACAACTGATTGCCGAGCATGCAGCCAGGCAGCAATGCCTGTTGATCATGCTGTCGAGTTACCTGGTGTTTCCTGGCAGCAAGAAAAACCCCTATATTGCGGCCAATGAGCCGGCACCGCTCAGTCGTTATGGGCTGGATCGGGCGGAGGCTGAGTCCATCGTTCGGAGCACCGTCGAGAAGCACATCATCTTGCGCACGGGGCTGCTCTTGCATGCCGGTGACAACAGCCAACTGATGAAGTGGATTCGTTCGGCATTAGCCGGTGACGCCCTTCTGGCGTCGCCAGCCCATCAGATCAACCCAACAGCGGTACCGCATCTGGCGCAGGTGGTGGTGGCTGTGAGCAAGCAATTGTTTTGTGACCCGCTAGAGGTCTGGGGCACCTATCACTACGCGGATGGCGAACCGGTCAGTGTTTTTGATTTCCTGGGCGCCGTTCTACAGAGCCTGTCGGGCTATGTGCCGGGCTTCAAACCCGCGCTGGAAGCTTACACAGAGGGCGACCCCTACAATCCGGGTGTGGCCTTTCCGCTGAACGGGGTGTTGGGGTGCATCAAGATTCGAAACACCTTCGGAATCAAGCAGAAAGCCTGGCGTCTGGCGTTGCCCCGACTGATTTCAGAAATTCTGGAGCAGATTGCACAGAACCAAAGCGCAGAAAGTCGCCAGGATTCAGAAAATCCGGGCGTAATTACCCACGCTTCAGGCTGAAGTGCGTTTACACTCGGTTTCGTGAGACAGGAGACCCTTGAGACCTTCCAGACTCAGAATTTCCACATCCCGACCCCGTACCTTGACGAGGCCCTGATTCTGGAAACGGGTCAGTACCCGGCTGATGGTTTCCACGGCCAGACCGAGAAAGTTCCCGATGTCGCTGCGGGGCATGGGTAAACGGTATTCGGTACCGGAAAGCCGCCGACGTGAGAATCGCGAAGACAGGGAAAGCAGCAGGGAGGCAATGCGCTCTTCAGCCGTTTTCTTGCTGAGCAGCAGAGTCAGTTGCCGGCTGTCGCGAATCTCCTGACTCATCAGGTGCATGAAGTGATGTTGCAGACCGGGGATCTCGTCTGCAATTTCATCCAGCTGCCCCAGCGGAATTTCACAGACCCGGGTTCGTTCGAGGGCAGTCGCAGTCCCTGAGTACTGGTTCATGTGAATGCTGTCCAGACCAATGACCTCGCCCGGCAGATAGAATCCGGTGACTTGCTCTTCCCCATCGCTTGAGAGGGTATAGGTCTTGACCGCACCGCTGCGCACCGCGTAACACGAAGTGAAGGGTGCATCTTGCTCAAATATCCGTTCGCCTCTTTCCAGCACACGGCCGCGACTGATGATTTCATCCAGACGGTCAATGTCTTCAGAGTTGACGGCAATGGGAATGCAGAGTTTGCTGAGGCTGCACTGGTTGCAACCTGGGTTCATCAGGGCTGTCGCGGTAGGAATCTGGTTCTTCATGGTCTGCTTTATCACATTTTATTTCTCTGTGCCAATGACGGCCAGGCAAGGCAGCAGAGTGGTTATTAGCAACTATCGACACACTATAAGCCAAACTGAGCTTGGAATTGTGGCTTTTCGCACAGTTTTGGTCAAGTTCCCTGCAAGAGAGTAATTCATGGGGACAATTGCTTATACAGGCTGAAACACGGACTCCTGATAAGAGTGGTAGACTCTTCACAGGGTTCGGTTTTTTCGAGGTTTTCTGTGACCGGGGAAGACGCTGTCGCCGCCTGGATGCGGCCTGTGTATGTGATCAGGGGGCTGGTGTTCTACATCGGCTATGCCATGGGGGTGGTCGTCATTGGCTGCACGGCCTTCGTCCTGGGTTTTTTTCTGAGCCCGGAACGGGTGGCTCGATGGGTCTCCCAGTTCGGTCGCTTTGCCCTGTGGTGGGCCAAGTGTGTCTGCGGCATTCGCCATGATCTGTCAGGGGCTGAGCACATTCCAGAGACACCCTGCCTGGTTGCCAGCAATCACCAGAGTGCCTGGGAAACTTACTACTCCGGCGTGCTTTTTCAGCCACAGGCACCTGTTCTGAAACAGGAACTGACCCGTATCCCCTTCTTTGGGTGGGGGCTCAAGCCCCTGAAGCCGATTGCCATTGATCGTTCGAAACCCTCAACTGCCCTCAAGCAGCTTCTGCGGCAGGGGGCTGACCGGCTCAAGGGAGGGTGGTGGGTTGTCATTTATCCGGAAGGAACGCGGGTAAGGCGTGGTCAGCCGAGCCGCTACACCAAAGGCGCTGCCATGCTCGCGGTTCGTGCGGGTGTGCCCGTTCTGCCCATGGCGCATACCGCCGGTCGTTGCTGGCCGGCGGGCCATTTCAGCAAATACCCCGGCACCATCCACGTTGAGCTGGGGCCGCTGATTCCCACCCAAGGTCGCAGTGCCGATGACGTTCACGAGGAGCTGGAGCGTTGGATCCGTAGCAAGGCTGCAGAGCTTGAATCCCGGTATGGAGCCCCCACGTGTGTGGCCGACTGAATATCACCGATTCGCAAGTGGTGATCGATTTCATGGGCAAGCTGGGTTTTGATACCTCAAGACTGCAGGCCCGCGAGCCATTGCCTCGCTACAATGTGGCCCCCACGGACACAGTATTTGTGGGTTGTGAGGAAAAGGGCAGGCGTAGTCTGCGTGAGATGGTCTGGTGGCTGACGCCGGCCTGGGCCCCGGAAATCGCCCGTAAATATGCGATGTTCAATGCCCGTTCTGAGTCCGTGGCCAGTAGCCCGGCCTTTCGGGGAGCATTCCAGCATCATCGCGCACTGATACCTGTGTCCGGCTTTATTGAGTGGCAGAAAACGTCGCAGGGCAAACAGCCCTATTATGTGATGCCCCCGGATGGCGTTGCCCTCTTGGCAGGGCTCTGGTCAGCCTGGGATAAAGACCCCACGTATGAAAGCTGTACTATTCTCACTACGGAAAGTGTTGGTGACTTTCAGCGAGTTCATCACCGGACTCCGCTGGTACTGCTTCCTGACGAAGCGGATGCCTGGCTGTCAGCGGGCAGCTCCCGGCAGATTCTGGAATCGCTCATGCAACCCCGCACGCTCGCGGGGTGGACTCTGCGCCCCTTGTCTTCTGTAGCCAATAACGCCCGCAATAAATCGGCGGAAGCGGCAGAGCCGGTTGCCGCTGAAGAGATCATCAATTCCTGAGTCCGGTCGTCAGGGGCTGCCGCCTTGTAAATAGGGGATATTGAGCTTTACTTCCGTTTACCTGACTGATCATTGCAGGAGTATCGGTACGATGGGCAAATTCAGACTGGATAACCTGAAACTGAAGACGCTACTGGCGGGTGCCATGACGCTGGCATTGTTTCTTACCATCCTTATCAGTTCATTCGTAAACATTCAGCAGTTTTCGGGCATGTTCTATCAGGTCACGGAGGCTGAGCATTTGCCAAACGTCACCGAACGGGCCAAAGCGCAGATCAGCGCCCAGCTGGAGTCTCCCATTGCTTATTCAGAAAGCATTGCCCAGAACTATTTCCTTCAGCAGTGGGTGCTCAAGGGTGAGGATCCCTCTGGCCTGGAAGATCTGAAGCAATTTGGCCAGCGCCTGATTCAGGAGAAAGGCGCTACGGCGATGTTCTGGGTATCAGCATTGAGCAACAACTATTACACCCAGGACGGGCTCTTCAAAACCGTCTCCAGAGACACCCCCAGAGATCGCTGGTTCTACGACACGCTGAAGTCAGACAAGGCGGTGGCCCTGAATCTGGATGTGGCTGAGACCACCGGGAAGCTGACGGTCTATGTGAATGTGCTGGCCAAGACTCTCGATGGCAAGGTTCTTGGCGTTGCCGGTCTGGGTTTTGATGTTTCAGAAATAGTGCGACTGGTCCGGGAAACCCGGGTGGGGGAAAACGGATACATGTTTCTGGTCGGTGCGGATGGAAGAATCACTGCTCACCGTGACAGCGCGATGCTGAATAAAAAAGTAGGCGAGCTGCCGCTGTACTCCGGCGTCGCAGAAAAGATTGCAGGCAACCGCGAGGCTTTTTCCCTGATTGACGGTGAGATCGGGGGCGAGGCGGTGTACCTGGCAACAACCAACATTGATAAGGCTGGCTGGAAGCTGGTGACGGTCTTCCCCAAGTCAGAAATCAGCGGGGAGGTCAATTCGGTCGTACAACTCTCCATTCTGTCTGCCATTGCACTGGCCGTGGTCTTCATCCTGCTGTCATTCTTTATCGCCAGCAGGGTCAGTCGTAATATCAGCCGGGTGGGTGACAGGCTGCACAGCATGTCGGATGCCGGGGGTGACCTGACCATGCGTCTGCATGAAGGCTCGGGCAATGAACTGGGTTATCTGGCCAGTGGTTTTAATGCGATCATCGGTAAATTTGCTGACCTGGTTCGCGAGATCAAGGAGGCTGAAACAGCAATCAACGCCGGTGTGGAAAGTCTCAAGCGGGCTTCACGGGAGTCCGAGGGGTATGCGGAAGATCAGCGGGCCCAGACTGAGATGGTTGCCACCGCCATCACTCAAATGGGGCAGACCATCAGTGAGGTGTCTTCGGTCGCCAGCAAGACAGCGGAAGACACCTCTGAGGCACTCAAGGATGCGCATGATACCAATGATGCGATGGTGAGGCTGGCAACCACGATGACCGGGCTGGCTGAGAGCATGAAGGAAAGTGAAGCTTCCATCGCGCATCTGGCCGAGCAGGCAGAATCCATCAATTCAGTGGTCGATGTGATTAACAGCATCTCCGAGCAGACCAACCTGCTGGCGCTGAATGCGGCCATAGAGGCAGCCCGGGCGGGGGAGCAGGGCAGAGGATTTGCGGTGGTCGCCGATGAGGTGCGCACGCTGGCGAGCAAAACCCAGGACTCCACCCTGGAAATCCGCGCTCAGATAGAGCATCTGCAATCTGCCGCCGGCAGCAGTCTCAAGGCCATACAGGCTGGCAGCCGAAGCAGCCTCGAACTGGCTGAGCTGGCAAAGTCGGCTTCTGAAGCCCTGACCGCAATTCGCGCCCGTTTTGACAGCATCAGCGATGGCAATCACCAGGTTGCCGCCGCCACGGAAGAGCAGTCAGCGGTGGTGGATAACATCAACGAGTCAGCTCACAATATATCTGATACAGCGAATAACATTCACGACAGCGCCCGCAGCCAGCTGCAGGAGATCGACACCTTGAAGAGCCGGGCGCAACACATGCGTGACGTGGTCAGCCAGTTCAAGGTCTGAAAGGAGCTCGCAGGCTGCTGCCTGCAGCGAACCCTGTTTCAGGCAAAGGTCACGACCGTTTTCTGCTTGCTTTTTCGCGAGTGACTGAGTGCATCATTCATGGCAGCCGTGGCCAAAACGTCGGGTGAATCCCGAGCGCAGCAGCTTCTCCTGCTGTCAGGCTGCCGGAGACTACATCAACCCGGTATCCTGTGGTTACCAGGTATTGAACCAGAAGCTTGTTAACAGCCCCCATGCCGGCAACCACGACTGAAGCAGGCTCCTGACTCAGTAAAGGAGCCGGAACTTTAGTGAAAGCCTGCCAGGCAGTCAGCAGCGGGCAGGGTAGAGCAGCGGCTAGCTCCAGCGGCATGCTCTCAGGTACTCGGATAAAGGCTTCGGCGCGGACGCGTGTATAGCGGGCAAAGCTGCCATCGCGCGCCAGTGCGGTATGGTAAGCCACACGCTGGCCGTTCAGCGAGGCATCCACGCCTGCCCCGACCGCCACGATGATTCCGGCACCATCGACACCGGGGATATGTCCTGCCGGCCAGTTGAGGGGATTGCCCTCAATAAACTTCCAGTCAACCGGGTTTATACCCGCGAAATCATTTCTGACCAGTACCTCTCCTGTATCAGGCATCCCATTCCGGTGAGAAGTCAGGCGCTGCCTGGCGGTCGCCGCGGTCCAGGGCGTCAATGGCGGAAACCTCCTCTGCTGACAGAGTCAGAGTGGCTGCTTTCAGGTTGGTTTCGAGATGACTGCGCTTGGTCGAAGAGGGAATGGTTGCCAGACCGTGTGCGAGTTCCCAGGCAATCACCACTTCGGCGGTACTGACTCCATGGGCTTCAGCAATATCTGCAATGGTTTCATCCTCGAGTACCTTGCCTACCGCGAACGGCATGTAGCCAGTGATATGAATACCGTTTTCAGCGCAGTGCCGGCGCAGTTTCTCATTGGTCAGATAGGGGTGAACTTCAACCTGGTTGGTGAAAATCTCTCCCTCACCCAGGATACGCCGTGCCTCTTCCACTTGGGCAATGGTGAAATTGGAAACGCCGATGTGCGTGGTCAGGCCATCCCGTTTGGCTTGAGCCAGTTCACCCAGATACTCCTCCATGGATTCGCCATTCTCCGGCGAGGGCCAGTGGATCAATAGCAGATCCACATGGCCGAGGCCTAGCTTCTTCAGGCTGTCTTTGACGCTGGGTATGAATCCGACGCGGTTGAGTTTGTTCTTCCAGACCTTGGTGGTGACAAACAGTTCGTCACGCGGGATACCGCTGTCGCGAATCGCGGCACCAACAGTTTCTTCATTGCCATAGATCTGTGCGGTATCAATGTGCCGGAAGCCAACTTCCAGCGCCATACGGACGGAGTCGTAGCACACCTTGTCTTCCAGTCTGAATGTGCCCATACCCAGTTGGGGGATCAGGTTCTGCGTCGTCATTCTGTTTCTCCTGTGTGATGGATCAGTTGTTGATTGCTGGCACGTGTGAAAGTTGATGAAAGTGCGGTAAAACTGTTTCTGCAATATTTTGCATGGCCTGCTCTACCGGGTACGAGTTACGCCGGAACTGCAGACCGATGTGGTTGACTCCGGCAGCCTGCATTTGCTCAAGTTCTTCTGTCAGACCTTTCACGCCGGTCTGTACTCCAAAGCGATGCCGGACAGTCGGCGCATCCGGGGCTTCACTAAGGTCCAGATGAATAAAGCTGATATATGGCTTGTTTCCGGCCACGCTGCGCCGAAGTCAGGGTCGTACAACGGCACATCATGCACCCAGGCTGCCCGGAACCCTAACTGGTCAGCCAGTTGGATGCGCTTCCTGTGCTCCTTCATGTCGGGCACGCCGAAGGCACGCCCATCCTGAAGCCTGCTGGCCTGTCCGGCTTTGGACCAGTCATTGTCCAGCGGCAGTTCCACGCCGACAGAAAACGGAGCAGTCATGAGTGAGTGATAGTTCACTATGCCCCCTCGTTACGCTGCTGCCGCGCGCTTGTCCAGTGTACCTGCGTAGCGGGTGGCTGCCAGTGCCAGCAGTGAGATCAGAGCACCTATCCAGGCGGTATCCTGAAGCGTCATGTGCTCGACGATTGTGCCGCCTACGGTAGACCCCAGCGCAATCCCGATATTGAAGGCAGCAATATTGAGACCTGACGCAACATCGACAGCGTTTGGCGTAAGCCGCTCAGCGAGTTGTACGACATAGACTTGCAGGCCCGGCACATTGCCGAAGGCAAAGGCGCCCCAGACCAGTACAACCGCTACCGCAGCAACCTTGGAGGTCATCGCAAAGGTCAGAGCCAGCAGAATGATGGTCAGCCCAGTGAATATAAAAGTCAGTGCCTTGATGGGACCATGTGTATCGGCCAGCTTGCCACCCCAGATATTGCCTGCAGCGACAGAGACCCCGTAGACCAGCATGATTACCCCAATCGCCGAGGACGCGAAGCCGGTCTGTTGCTCAAGAATGGGGGCCAGATAGGTGAAGGCAGTGAAGGTGCCGCCGTACCCCAGAGCAGTCATCAGATAGACCAAGAGCAGGCGCGGCTGAAGCAGTACCTTTGCCTGGTCTGGGATTGTAGCCGGAGCAGACTGTTTCAGATCGCCCGGAACCAGGGCGGCGCTGCCGATCAGGGCGAGGGTACCAAGTGCGGAAACCACAAGGAATGTCGTTCTCCAGCCAAATTCCTGGCCGATCCAGGTGCCCAGAGGCACGCCTGTTACCAGGGCCACGGTCAGGCCGGTAAACATGATGGCGATGGCGCTGGCTTCCTTCTCTTTGCTGACGAGCGAAGTGGCTATGGTGGAACCAATCGAGAAGAAGACGCCATGGGCCAGACCGGTCAATACCCGTGCGGTAATCAGGGAGGCATAGCCTGGCGCCTGCCAGGCAAGCAGATTTCCAAGGACGAACAATGCCATCAATGACAGCAAGAGGTATTTCCGGTTCCACTTTCCGGTGAGTGCAGTCAGCACAGGCGCGCCGATGGCGACCCCCAGTGCATAGAGGCTGACCAGAAGGCCGGCAGAAGGTAGAGACACGCTGAGGTCTGTGGCAATGGTGGGTACCAGGCCAACAATGACAAACTCGGTCGTGCCGATGGCGAAGGCGCTGAGTGTCAGCGCAAATAATGCAATGGGCATGATGTAAGATTCCTGATCGATTACGATGAGGAGATTCTCGGCTTTTTATTAGTTGCCAAAAACAGCAGGAATGGAAAAATACTTTTGTTGTTTTTGATATAATTAAGTAGCGAAGACACTGGGGCTTTCAGAGTTGTTTGAGGTAGGGCCATAGGAGCAGGAGTGAAACAAACACCCACATCAATAGGGTTGGATAATGCATCGGACGTTAACCTGGCTTGCCTGTTGAAGAAAAGGTTAAAGCACTTTTAATACGTCCCATCCCGGTGAATGGACGCTCGATCGTGTTGGACCCTGGATCAAAACATACAGGCTCCCTGAAGGACTATAAGCAAAGCAAAACGGAACTGGGCGAGGTGCTGAAACACGCTAACAGAGACCACTGGGGGGAGTCTTCAGCCCTTCGGGGAAATGTCACAGGACAGGGGGAGAGGAGAAAATGGTAGCAAGGGCGAGATTCGAACTCGCGACCCCAGCATTATGAGTGCTGTGATTTACCATATATCAATGACTTACGTCACTTTCCCTCGATTGACCAAGATTGACATAAAACTCAATAAAAACAGTGGATTAAATGCTTTTCGATTGACTTCGATTGATGCTAATATATTTCCAAAGTAGCACAGAGGTAGCACAAAACTGATCTGTGCTACCTCTGTGCTACCACGAATTGATGGAAATATGACCAATGGCGACTCAAACAGAAAAGTCTCCCCGACTGAATTTCACGAACGCACAACTGGCGAAACTTCCAATTCCTGAAACGGGCAGGGTGGTCTATCGGGATCATGGTGGGCAGCAATCAATCACGGGTCTGCAATGTTGGGTGTCATCATCCGGCCACAAGTCATTCGTGCTTCGGAAGAAACTGCCCGGACAAAAGTCACCCGTGAGTGTCACCATAGGAACTTTTCCTGAACTGGCGGTTGATGCTGCTAGAAGCCTTGCCCGTGACAAGATCGCCATGCTTCAGGGTGGTGTGAATCCGAACGAAGTGAAACGCAAACAGGCGATACAGGGCACCACGTTCGGGCAGGCGTTCAAAGACTACATGCAATCCGGTAAGCAGCGATCCCAGAACACGATCGGCAACTATCAAACGATACGGCGCAAGTATCTGTACGATTGGCTCGACACTCCGGTGAAGTCGATCACCACTGATGCGATAAGCAAACGGCACACGGCAATCAGTAAAGGCAGTTTGCCACCTGGTGACGGGTACAAGGCCAGCGACATGAAGCCGAGTGTGGCGGCAGCCAACAAAACAGTTCGTATAATCCGGGCGGTGATTAACTTCGCTATGGACCAGTACCCTGAACTTGAAATGACTGATAACCCGGTGCGAAAGATGCCGGTCAAGGTCAACACGGAAAAGTCACGCCGAACCCGTTTATGGGAAGCCGACCTGCCAGCCTGGTTTGAAGCAGTGGAAGCCTTGCGCCAGTCAAACAACCTTTTCGATGTTACAGCGGCTGACTATTTGACCTTCGTCTTGATGACTGGACTACGGCGGCGGGAGGCTTCCGGGTTGACATGGGATCGGGTGAATATGCGAAACCGCCACCTGACGTTACTCGATACGAAATCCGGTGAACCCCTGCTACTGCCTATCCCGGATTACCTGATGGACATTCTGAAGCGGCGGCAGAAGCTGGGCGGTGAGTATGTTTTCCCCGGTGGCGGGAAGAACAACACCCTGGATGATCCACGGCGGCAAATTGCGTGGATCAGAAGCCAATCTGGTGTGTCGTTTACGATCCACGACCTTCGCCGCACCTTCGGCAGCATTGCCGCAAGTCAAGACATTAACTTTGCGGTCCTGAAAACATTACTGAACCACAGCAAAGGCCGGGACGTTACCGAGAATCACTATGTCAGCCTTGACGTTGAACGATTGCGGCGACCGATGCAGGCAATTTCCGCCTATATTCTTCGGGCGGCTGGGATCAGCCAGAACAATGTCACAGCCCTTCCGGTGGCTGATCGGGCAGGGGGTGAGTCATGAAGCTGGTATGGTCAGCCATTGCACTTGCCACCACCCAGCATGGCTTTGATAAACCCCGTCTGGAAGTGGTGAAATTAATCTGGGATCGGCACGACCGATGCCCTGCTGTTCGGTCGCTCGACCAGCAAGACATTACTGAAGCGGTGCACTGGGTGAGGCTGGATAACAAGCGGTCCTGGGATGACTTCAGCCTCGATGAACAACTGATGTTTTACTTCGCCAGTAACTACCTGAAAGCGATCAAGGTCGCTGCCATGGCCGGTGAACTGAACCTGACACACCTTGCCGACCCAACACCCCGGTCTGACAGTGACGGTGATCTGGGCATGGGGTGGCAGTTCTCACCCGATGACATCATAGGCACCGATGACCTGATAGCGTTCGGCAGGCGGTACAGTATCGATTCTGACAAGTTGACCAAGGTCATCAAAGATTTACAGAAACCCGAGCCGGTGGCAGACACCAGAATGGCTTTGTTCAACCAGTGGTGTGACCGGCTGGAAGCCAAGCTGGGTGGTACACCCTGGAAAATGGATGATCGCTTGCCACTCTCGAAAAGCATAATAAAAGCTGCTTTGCCGCAATCACTTCACCCGAATTTTGATCGGTTTTGGCGCACCCAGAAACGTATTAAGCTGGCCTCCGGTACTGGCAGAACAGCACCCCCCAGTGAACTGCTGGCGATAATCAACAGTCTTTAACCCTGTACAGACTGACACCCGTCAACCCCCGCCACTGCTGCTTTTAATCCGGTACATAAACCCTGTACCGGATTGTCCCGTTTTTCCTTCGATTGATTCCTGTTGAACTGGCCTCGACTTCATTCCTGACGAGGCTATTCGATGAACAAAGATTCCTATTTCAATGACCTGGGGCAGCTGATACCTGCTGCGGAGATGGCGGACCTACTTGGTGTTAAACCCCAGACGCTCGCGAAGTGGCGTTGTACCCGCACTGATGGACCGGTTTTCGTAAAAGTTGGCCGAGCCGTTCTTTACCCAGAAAGACCCAACGCTGACCTGCTGGCTGCTGGACTGAAGCGGGGTAATCACGGGGGGACCCCGGAATGAATGGCTTAGCCGAGCGCGTTGTCCTCGAAACGATCCGACTTAACGAACTGCATGAAAAATGGAAGGTTGAAATTGCACTCAATACGCTGACTGAAGACCAACGCTCTGAACTGGCGGTGCGTCAGGCTATCGTGCAGGCATTGAACGAGCCTGGTGGTCTGTGGTTGATGACACCTGACAACGGGGGTGAGTCATGAAACAAACGCACAGCCCTGAGAAGGCTTTCAAACTGGTTCGAGACTACGGTGACAACCCCGTGTTGGCCACATTTGCCGATGATCAACCTTACATCTATCTCGACACACTCCAGGAGCCGTCACGAAGATCATTCGCGGCAAACGGATCGAAGGGTGTCAGGTGCCACAGAGGCTACACGATTGTTTCACTGTACACCCTAATGAAGACACCCGGCCTGACTCAACAGGATGCCAAGCACCTTCAGGAGTGGGCTTTCCTCGATAGGCACTGCATTGGTGGCCGCAAGAACTGGGGCAATCGCGTCACATTGGCACCAATCACAACTCACTGATCCAGACATAAAAAAAGCCGGGAAGTGGACCCGGCTTCTCGCGGTAGAACTGGTTTTTAGGAGAACGCACCGCTATGAATACTAATTTATCAGAAAACAATGAGCTATGTACAACAGACACCATTCCCGGCGTGTCATTCCCTTGTGAAAAACGCGTGTCAGTGCAAAAGCTCAAAACACATAACGACTCGCCAGGTGTAACTGGTGAAGTCTCACTAGGTAAGCTGCTGGCACATTATCAATCGCCCAGAGTGACCGATCAGAAAATTGGTGGCGGCATAATATTTTGCAGACTCAAGGAAGGTGCTGAACAACGAAGGAATGAAGACATCCAGTCTTCGACAATGATTTTCCTGGATATTGACGGTAAGCAGGATGATGGATGCCCTGGGTTCGGCATGATCCGCCAGCGAATCAAAGATCAAGGTTACGCTGGAATACTCAAGACCACTCACAGCCACGGCCTAGATGGTCGTAATTGCTACCATATCCTCATCGCTCCAGACCGGGAAGTTTTGCCTCACGAATACCCGGTGACCATTAAATTCATCGCTGAAAGCCTGGGGCTTTCGGATTGGCTGGACCCTACCAAAATGAACCCGGCCTCAGTATGCAGAAAGCCTATCGTACATCCAGACAGAAAGGACCTGTTCGACTGTGAAAGCATTGCTGGCGATCTACTCCCGGTTGATGAAGTGCTTTCAAAATACCTAGTAGAACAACCCTTATCGAAAGCGGTACGTCATCGCAAAGCCCGTGAGTTCGATCTGAACACCCGTACAGGCCGGGTCAATCAATATGCACGGGGTCATTGGAAAGAAATTCTCACGACTATAGGGGTGGAACCATCTTTACTCGATGGCAAAGCTGGCCCTTGTCCCGGATGTGGTGGCGATGACCGGCATACATTTGATGATCAGTTCGGGGAAGGCACTTATTACTGTCGTGGTGGTGCTGAGGGGAATCAGACCAGTGGTGATGGCATTGATGCGGCTCAACACTATCTGAGTGTTACCGCTGCTGAGGCACTCGAAAAAATCGAGTCTGCAATGATGATGCTTGACCTGCTGCCATCGAAAGAAAAACCAACGTGGGACCTGAGTAAATTCGCACTAAACGGGGGACTTGAGCAGATGAAAACTGAAATGGCGGATGCGGTCTATGTACTTGCAAAGCTGGCGGTACAAGGTCAGATCACCTTTTTCTTCGGTGGTCCGAATACCGGCAAGACACTGATCACTATTCGCCTGCTTATGGATTCAGTGAGTGCCGGGATTATCCAGGGTTCCAACGTCATATACATCAACGCCGATGACACATATCGGGGTCTGGTTGAGAAGCTGGAACTTCTGGAACCCTACGGCATAAAACTTCTGGCACCAGGACACAAGGGTCTGAAGACTGACATGATTCTGGACGCCTTGCAGTCACTGGTTGAGCGGGGTGAAGTCGCTGGTTTGATCATTGTGGTCGATACCATGAAGAAACTCGGTGACCTGATGGATAAAGGTCAGATGCGGCAGGTCATGGAAGTGCTGCGCCAGTTTGTCAGTCATGGCGGCACCCTGATTGCACTTGCTCACGTGAATAAGCACCGTGATTCAGAGGGTAAACCAGTTTTCGCTGGCGTGAGTGACACGCTGGATGACTGTGATGGTGCTTACACCCTGGACCTGGTGGACGATAACAACGGCAGACGCACGGTGTATCTGAAGAACATCAAGTCGCGCGCC
This sequence comes from Gammaproteobacteria bacterium, assembly GCA_030427465.1. GTDB lineage: Bacteria > Pseudomonadota > Gammaproteobacteria > Pseudomonadales > Oleiphilaceae > JADJWY01. Next base: position 30,198 of record JAUIAZ010000004.1, read on the forward strand.
GATGTTGACCATGAAGCCTGGTATCAGTACGTGAGGGTTGCAGGGCATTCCTATGGTGATCTGGTCGATTCGGTTACCGCTATCGACTCAAGTGATGCTTCTCAGGCTGTGAGCCGTGCACAGCAAGCCAGCGAGATTCAGAACGACAAACAATTCATTCAGGTGATTGCTGAAACCATTGGTAATGAAAGCCTGAGCAAAACCAAGTTGATCAAGGTTGTCGCTGATAAAGGGCTTCCCAGACGAACTATCGCAGAGGTCCTAGAGAAGTATGACGGTGATCTTTGGTTGTCCCAGATTGGTGAGCATAACCGGAAAACATATCAGTTGATTGAAGGTGGTGATGGAAGCCAGCACCTTTTCTGAAAGGTCGGAAATCAGTTTTACCAATGAAGGGGGGGTGGGGTGTGAAAGTGGCAAAACTGGCAAAACTGGGGTGTTCTGGTCGAACTGGCAAAACTGATTGTCGATGCGTGGAAGCACATGCCTGCGAAAAGAAAAAAACAGTGTTATTCACGATAGTGACCGGCCCGAAAGCCTTGCCACCAGTGAGTTTAGCCAGTTTTGCCAGATATGCCAGTTTTACCAGATATGCCAGATATACCGTTTTTACACCCCACCCCCCGACATTGGTAAAACACCCTCTTTTTCTTCGCAGGCTGGTGGCGTTATGTGAATTGTACTTGAGCAGGTTTGATAGATGGTCCGGGCGCGCGGGGGCATCTGCAAAGCTTGTTTTTTAATCGAACCGGAGTACCAACCATGAAAGAATTAACCAAACTGAAAGACCTTGAAACCCAGCTTCAAAAGGCTGAACAAGAACATGAGTACGTCATCACAGATGCGGCTGACGGTCGATTGACCGATGCAGAAGTTGAAGCCTCGCTGAACAATATCCTGGCTTTGCGTGAAAAGGTTGCCACTTACAGGCAGATTGAGGAAAGGCGTTCTGAGTTGAAAGCACTGGACAAGGCAGCCGCTGATGACGCAAGACGGGCAGCCCAAGGCCGCGCTGTGATCGCAGAGTTGAACGGCTTGTATGACACCGCACAGACCGCCCTGAGCCTGGTCATGCAATCACCACCCCACAAGCTGGTCAGCGCCCTGGAAGCCTTCAGGGAAGCCGAACAGCCCTTGCTTGCGAAAGTGTATGGTCAAGGTGTCCACGGTGAACGTGTCGAATCCATTGCTGAGAAGCTACCAGCATGGCTGGCTGAACTGACCAGCAAGGGCGGCTGTCCTGTCCTGAGACACAAGGCATTGCTATACACCAACGGTCATTACCTGACACATTATCCCCGCACTGACTGGCAGGATGTCAGTGCAATTCCTTCCCTTGCGCTGGCGGCATTGACCAAACACGCAGTGCTGGCTGTACGGGAAAAGCACGGGTGCGGTCAGTTTGGTGATGACAAAACGAAAGACATGCCTTGCTTCCGGTTGCTGCTACCACTCGAAAGGCGGTGTGACAAAGCAGCACAAGCAGAAAAGGAAGCTGAGACAGAACGCCGGGCTGAGACTCAGCGGCTAAAGAACGATCCTGTTCACCACTTGGAAGGCTTGCGGCTGGCAATCGAAAGGGACACACCGACACCAGCCATCATAAACGAAGCAACACGGTCCCTGTATGATCGTATGAACCCGGACCTACGTAAGCGGTATGTTGCGGCCACCTTGGCTCTGATGCGCCTCAGACCGGACCTGAGTGCTTCCCTGGAAGCCGATATGACCGCCCACGGCTTTGCCCTGGCTGATCGGAACAAAGCCCTTCCTATGGCTGAGTATGGCCGAGTGTTGGGTGGGCAGTTCCCCGACCTGTTTGCTGAACAGATTGAACATGAGGCAGAGCACCCGGTCACAGCCTGATTGGTTGACTTCACTATCCCGCTGGCAGGATGCTGGCGGTTATCACCCTGGTGAGCGGGTCCTTCCCCGGACCGGTTTGTACCACGGGTCGCGTAGATGCCCGAGTTCGCATTTATTTCAAATTTCCTATGCGAGTGCCGAGACTGTTATACCGATTCGCAATGAACCAGCACCACAAACACCATTCACCGGCATAAGCCATTCTGACGAATCAAAAACTTACGTTCACCCGAAAACATGCGGTTGAATCAACCACTGAAAATTGCGTGGATTTACAACCAGAATCCGGGACACCCTTCAGGCTCACTCAACAACACAAGGTGAACAACCATGAATGAAACTGAAGCCCGAACCCTCGAAACCCTGCTGACTGACACCACTCAAGGCCGACTGGCCGCATACAGCGTTCTGCTGGACCCTGAAGGCTGGTCACAGTCTGACAGGGATCATGCCCGTGAACTGGTCAGCGGTGCGCTGGATAGCCTGGAAGCGGTCACAGACAGGATGAAGCAGGCACTCACCAGATTGGCTTGAAAAATTATGGTCTGAACTGATTTTTTTGTGCGGTCATTCCGAAATAGTGCGCCAGCGAATCATCAAAAAAGTGAATTCAAAGTAGCACATGGGTAGCACAGAATTTTGAAGGGTAGGGGAGGTGTTACGTAAGTTGTTGAAAAATGGTAGCAAGGGCGAGATTCGAACTCGCGACCCCAGCATTATGAGTGCTGTGCTCTAACCAACTGAGCTACCTTGCCACGTCAAAAGAGGCGCAGATTTTGCGGATATTTGGGTGTCTTGTCAAGCCCTGATCCGCCCTCTTAAACCTCTTGGGAATACCCGTCAGACGTTGAAGCGGAAATGGATGACATCCCCGTCTTTGACGATGTAGTCCTTGCCTTCCAGACGCCATTTTCCGGCTTCCTTGGCGCCTTGTTCGCCGTTGCAGGCGACATAGTCATCATAGGCAACGACTTCGGCGCGGATGAAGCCTCTTTCAAAGTCTGTATGGATCACACCGGCCGCCTGTGGCGCGGTGGCGCCGACTTTGACTGTCCAGGCGCGAACTTCTTTTACGCCGGCCGTGAAATAGGTCTGCAAGCCGAGCAGGGCGTAACCCGCGCGGATGACCCGATCCAGGCCTGGCTCTTCCATGCCAAGATCAGAGAGAAACTCGATTTTTTCCTCGTCATCAAGTTCGGCGATCTCAGACTCCAGCTTGTTACAGATGGGAACCACGACGGCATTTTCAGACTCGGCAATCTCTTTCACCTTATCCAGGTGAGGGTTGTTCTCAAAGCCGTCTTCAGACACGTTGGCAATGTACATGGTCGGCTTGACGGTCAGCAGACACAACTCTGCAATCGCAGCGAGTTCTTCCTTGTTCAGACCGGCTGAACGGACTGGCCGCGCTTCATTCAGGTGCGGCATTATTTTCTCAATCACTTCAATCTGTCGCTTGGCTTCCTTGTCGCCACCCTTGGCAGCCCGAGCCAGACGCTTGAGGGCCTTCTCGGCGGTGTCGAGATCCGCCAGTGCCAGTTCGGTATTGATAATGGCGATATCGGCTTCCGGGTCTATGCGGTTGGCGACATGAATGACATTATCATCGGCAAAGCATCGCACCACATGAGCGATCGCATCGGTTTGCCGGATGTTGGCCAGAAACTGGTTGCCCAGTCCTTCCCCTTTGGAAGCGCCTTCTACCAGGCCTGCAATATCGACAAACTCCATGGTTGTCGGAATGACACGCTCTGGCTTGACGATGTCAGCCAGTTTGTTCAGACGCGGGTCGGGCATGGCGACCACGCCAGCATTCGGTTCAATGGTGCAGAACGGAAAGTTCTGCGCTTCGATCCCAGCTTGGGTCAATGCGTTAAAGAGGGTAGATTTGCCGACATTTGGCAGGCCGACGATGCCACAGTTAAAACCCATATCTGGACCTTATTTCGATGATTGGGGGGAAGGGGGCTTGATCTGGTGCAGGCGGTTCATGGGGCCTGACCAGTTATCCCGGATCAGGTCAACCAGTTCGGGGCGCAGTGCCCGGAAAGTGTCCTCCAGCAGATCGGCCTCCTCGTTGTTCAGTTTGCCAAGTACATGCCCGTGTACTCTTTCCTTGTGTCCGGGATGCCCGATGCCCAGTCGCAGGCGAGCGAACTCTTTGTTGCCACCAAATTTGCTGATGATGTCTCGCAGCCCGTTATGGCCCCCATGGCCCCCGCCTTTTTTCAGGCGCAGGCTGCCACAGGGCAAATCCAGTTCGTCATGGGCGACCAGAATTTCCTCGGGCTGGATCTTGTAGAACTGGCAGGCAGCCTGAACGGATGTGCCGCTGCGGTTCATGAAGGTTTGTGGAAACAGCAGGTGTACGTCGATATCAGCGGTCTGAATGCGACCGTAAAGGGCAGAAAGTTTTTTGTCGGGCCGTAGGGTCAACCCGTGATTCTGGGCCAGGTAGGCGACCCAGAGAGCGCCGGCATTGTGGCGCGTCAGTGCATATTCAGGCCCGGGGTTGCCGAGCCCGACGATCAGGCGGATGGCAGACATGCTGCCACCCGGGAAAGATCGCTATCAAGCCTCATCGTCACCGGATTCGGCGTCTTCGTCAGCTTCTTCGTCGGCCTTGGAGCCTTTTGGCTTGTGAATCGCAACGACTGGCAGGTCGTGGTCTCCGCCTTTGGACAGCTCGGCACTTTCTACGCCTTCCGGCAGATTCAGGTCACTGATGTGCAGGATCTGTTCGAGTTCTACAGCGGTCATGTCCACTTCGATAAACTCTGGCAGGTCCTTGGGCAGACAGACGACTTCCAGTTCAGTCATCTGGTGAGTGATAACTCCACCACCCAGACGAACACCCACACACTTGTCTTCGTTGACGAAGTGCAGAGGAACATTAACGTGCAGCTTCTGACCTTTCTGTACGCGCAGGAAGTCGGCGTGCATGATCTTTGGCTTGTAGGGGTGACGCTGAAGATCCTTCAGGATCACGGATTCGCTTTCGCCATCAATGTCCAGAGTCAGGATGTGTGAGTAGAAAGCTTCGTTTTCCAGTGAGTGTGCCAGGTCCTTGTGAGGCAGGCTGATCATCTGGGGTTCTTTCTGACCACCGTAAACGATGGCGGGAACAGTGCCTTCTTCGCGACGCAGGCGGCGGCTCGCACCCTTCCCTGTCTCTTCGCGTTTGGCAGCAGTAAGAGTAAATGATGCTGACATAGTCTTCTCCAATAAAAAACAAAACCCGAAGACCCGCGACCAGGTATTCGGGATGATTCAGGGCCAGGCCCTTTTTTCAGCCGTCCGGACTGGTTTTAGCCGAACATGGCGCTGATTGATTCCTCGTTGCAGACACGCCGGATAGACTCAGCCAGCAGGCCCGCAAGTGAAAGCTGGCGGATTTTATCACAATTTGCAGCTTTGTCACTCAAAGGAATGGTATCTGTGACGACGAGCTCATCCAGAACCGAATTCCGGATGTTATCGATGGCCGGACCCGAAAGCACCGGGTGAGTGATGTAGGCCACGACTTTGCTGGCGCCGTTTTCTTTCAGGGCCTTGGCTGCCTGACACAGAGTGCCGGCAGTATCAACGATGTCATCCACCAGGATGCAGTGTTTGTCTTCGACATCACCGATGATATGCATGACCTGGGCAACATTGGCCTTGGGGCGACGCTTGTCAATGATGGCCAGGTCAGCGTCGTTCAGGCGCTTGGCAAAGGCGCGGGCACGGACCACACCGCCGACATCGGGAGAAACCACAACAACGTTGTCTGCGCTGCGGCGTTCAATGTCGTCCAGCATGACCGGCGTCGCGTAGGCGTTATCCACAGGGATGTGGAAGAAGCCCTGGATCTGGTCAGCATGCAGGTCAACGGTGAGCACTCGATTGATGCCTACGCCGGTGAGGATGTCAGCTACCACCTTGGCGCTGATTGGCACCCGGCTGGAGCGTGGACGGCGATCCTGGCGGGCATAGCCATAATAGGGAATAACGGCGGTTATGCGTCCGGCAGAGGCTCTGCGCAGCGCATCAGCCATGACCACCAGTTCCATCAGGTTGTCATTGGTCGGAGCACAGGTGGGCTGGATGATGAAAACATCCCGCCCGCGAACGTTTTCGCTGATTTCCACCATGACCTCACCATCGCTGAAACGGTCAACGCTGGATTTGCCAAGGGGAATGTGCAACTGATCGGCTACTTTCTGGGCCAGCGGAATATTGGCGCGGCCGGTAAAGATCATCAACTTGGACACGATATTGTCTTCCAACCTCTTCGGTTTAACAGTTTTCATTCAGGAGAAGAAGGAGATGGCTGGGGTGGCTGGATTCGAACCAACGCATGGCGGGATCAAAACCCGCTGCCTTACCGCTTGGCGACACCCCAGTAACGAGAGCCCTAAGTGAGTGATAGTCAGTTGGCTGTTGGCCGGAATCTGTACGTTCACTTGACGTGCTCTACCGAGAAACATCCTTGAAAATCGTGTCACACCTGTCCCTGAGTGTAACTTTCAAGTACTTCCGACACTGGAGATTTTTGCAAGCCTTTGCTTACAAAGCCCTGCCAGTTGTCGGGCAGGCTGCTCAGTATGTCCTTTCCGTCTTCAAGACTCTTTATGCGTGTAAAGACGCAGGAGCCTGTTCCGGTCAAGTGCGGTTGGCCATAACGGCTCACCCACTTAAAGGCTTTCCTGATGGCCGGGTATCTGCCAAGAACTACCGCTTCGCAGTCATTCTTCAGTTCGTTACCCAAGGCCTCAACAGCGGGCGCTATTTTGCGTATTGGTGTGTCCCTTGTCAACCGTTCATCGGAAAAAACCTCAGCAGTGGACACTTCGCAGTCGGGACGAATGACAAGATATACCGGTGACGGCCCCGGGCTAGCGCTGGTAAACAGAGGCAGTGGGGTCAGTTGTTCGCCCACTCCCTGCCCCCAGGCGGTTTCACCGAGGATAAAAACTGGGACATCAGCGCCGAGTTGCAGCCCGATGGTCTGTAGTGTCCCCACCGTCAGCCCCAGCTGCCAGATCGTATTCAGGGCCAGCAAGGTGGTGGCGGCATTGGAACTGCCACCTCCCAGCCCGCCGCCCATGGGCAGCTTTTTCTGTATCTCGACATGCACCGGAAAGGGCGGGGCATCCATTCCGGCATGATTCAGCAAGGCCTTGGCGGCACGGTAGATCAGGTTGCTCTCCAGGGCCACTCCGGGGAGCCCGGGTGACACAGTCAGCAGACCTTCGCTACCCCTCGAAAAGGACAGGCGGTCTCCGTAGTCCAGAATCTGAAACAGTGTCTGTAATTCGTGGTAGCCATCAGGCCGCCGGCCATTGATGTGCAGAAACAGATTGATCTTGGCGGGAGAGGGCAGGTGCCAGACGGCATCGGCTTTCATGAGGCTACAGGTTCCATTCGCTGATGATCAGTCTGATACGGGTCTTGTCCCGGGTCAGCGTCATTTTTTCCGGCAGCCACAGGGGACTTGTGCCTTCTGAGGCCGGTCGGGCAGTCACCCGCTGGTACTGTATGGCCCAGCCAGACTGCAACAGGACCGTTTCGTTACTTGTGGACTCCCATTCGTAGGCGGGCCCGGGCGCAGGGATGCCTCTCAGCCAGTAGGAGACTTCCCGGATTGGCAGCGGCCAACCCAGTGCCGCTTCGAGCAGGGCCTCGGGGTTGTCTGAGACGCGCTCGGGCTCGCCGGCGCTCAGGATGGAGAGCTGCTCGGGTGTGCCGCTCAGGCGTGTGGCCCCCATTCCCAGTAAGGTGGAGGAAAGCTGGATGTCGAAAGATCTGTCGTTTTGCTCCCACTGGTTAATGGCGGCACTGTACTTTTCAACGCCATGGGTGAGCCCGATTTTTCCGCGGATCGTCCAGTGGCTGAGCCTTTGCGCCAGTACCTGATTGGCTGCTGTCAGCATGGGGGAATGCGCTGGCGGGGGGGCGGTTTCGAATACCGAGCAGCCACTGAGCAGTGCGACAGACAGCAACAGTGTTCTGACCCGGACCACCAGGCAGGCGCAGTCAGTCCAGCTCAATGTTCAGGCGTTCCAGCGTATTCTTCAGGATTCGATGGTCCGGTTCTTCGTCATGATGGCGCTGGAAGACTGCCAGCGCTTCGTCCCGGCGCCCCATAGACCAGAGGATTTCACCAAGATGGGCTCCGACTTCGGGATCCGGATAACGGGCATACGCTTCCCTGATCCACTTGAGCGCTTCCTCAAGCTGACCCAGGCGAAAACGGACCCAGCCCATGCTGTCAATAATGGCGGGGTTGTCCGGGTCGAGTTCATAGGCTGTCTGGATGTAGCCTGCGGCTTCTTCCAGGCGCTGGTTGCGATCCGCCAGGGTGTAACCCAGCGCATTCAGGGCGACAGCATTTTCAGGGTCTTCTGCCAGAATCTCCCGGAGATCAGACTCCATGCCTTGCAGGTCTCCCTGCCGTTCTTTCAGCATGGCTCTGGAGTACAGCAGGTTGTGGCTGGCGGGGTATTCCTGTAAGGCCCTGTCAGTCAGCGCAAGCGCCTCAGCGAACTGTTCCAGTTCCACATACAGATTGATCTCCAGTTCCCAGATCTGTTCAGCCTGACTCGGGTTGTCCATACGCGCTTCATGGAAGAGAGCCTGGGCAGACTCTGCCTCCCCGCGCTGATGCAGCAGGAAGCCGGCTCTGGCGAGAGCATTGAAATAATTGGCACCACTGTTTACCTGGCGGTACTCGGCAATAGCTTCTTCTGAGTTCTCGCGAATTTCAGCGATGCGCGCAAGATAGAAATGGGCTTCGTTGGTATGCTGATCTGCGAGGATAAGATCCCTGAGTATGGAGGCAGCTTCGTCGAGGTTTTGGTTCTCCAGCGCCACCAGGCCCAATGCCAGTTTCAGGTGCGTGGCGTCGGGGAAGCTCTCGGAAAGGTCTCGGTAAACGGTTTCCGCTTCATCCAGTCTCTGTCCTTCAATCAGGATGCGGCCATAGAAGTTCCCGAGTTGGGGGTCCTTAAGTAGCAGATCCTGGCGTGGGGTCAGAAACTCGATCGCAGCTTCGTTGCCGCCGGTCTTGGAAAGCAGGCCGGCCATCAGGGTAATGATGGCAGCCTTTTCCGGCGTTTTCTGTAGCTGTTCCTGGGCTGTTTTCAGTGCCCCGGAGAGATCTCCTGTCAGCTCCTGAAGAACCGCATAGCCATAGCGCAATTCGCCGTTGTCTGGGTGCCTTTCCAAAACTTTTTCATACAGGACCTTCACCTCGGCCTGCTCTTCGGGAGGCAGGCTTCTGGCCTGCAACGCGATGCGATCGAAAGAGGTATCGCCCCCCATCTCGAGCACTTTCTCCATTTGCAGCAGCGCAGCTGCGAAGTCGCCGTTCTTGACCTGTTCGAAAGCCAGCTGCTGCTGGACATCGAGATTTTCTGGCTCTATTTCTGCCCAGAGATAGGTCATTTCGGATATGGTCTGGTCATCCTTCAGATACTGGGCAATGCCGTAGGTCCGGGTGACGACTGCGTGGTCCCGGGTGCGTGTGGCAACCCGGGAGTAATTTTCGAGGACGACATTGAAAGCCTGTCTTCTCGCAGCCACCTCAGCCACGAGCAGATCGTACAGGTTGTCCCGGCTGAACTGTGTGGGATTGACGCCGCTTTCCTCGGGGCTGGGGCCGAACTCTTCAGGGTCGCTTGTGTCTGTGAATTCAAGCCGCTCAAGGGTTGCTTCGCTCTGGTCTCCAGGCTGCTGGCCTGTCACGGTAGAGCAGGCGCCGAGAGAGAGCAGCAGATAAGCCAGAAGTGCCGTTTTGGGCAGAAAAAAGCTGGGCATGTAAAGAGGTTCTCATTATTTCAGCGTATCCGGAACAGCATAAACCAGAAGGAGCGGTCTTGCAGCTCGGCCTTTCGGGATATTACCGGATCGTCATGGGATGATATACTAGGAAATTGATGTAACGAACTGGATACCTGCGTGCCCCTGTTTGCCCTGGGAATCAATCACAAGACGGCAGCTGTTGATGTCAGAGAACAGTTGTCCTTCACACCGGAGCGTCTGGAGCAGGCCCTGCATCAGGCCCGCTCGCTCGACGGAGTGGAAGAGATGGCCATACTCTCCACCTGCAACCGAACGGAACTGTACGTCAATTCGCCGGTGGCAGATGAGTCGCTGGTACTGGAATGGCTTGAGGCTTTTCATAGTGTCTCGGCCAGTCAGCTGCGGCAGTCCATTTATGTGTTTCGCGATGAGTCAGCTGCCAGACACATGATGAACGTGGCCTGCGGGCTGGACTCCATGGTGCTCGGAGAGCCCCAGATTCTGGGCCAGCTGAAGGATGCGCATGCCCGGGCCAAAGAGGCCGGAACGGTGGGCGGCAGCCTGGACCGCCTGTTCCAGCATACCTTTTCTGTGGCCAAACGGGTACGGACACAGACGGCCATCGGGGAAAGCCCGGTTTCAGTGGCTTATGCGGCTGTACGTCTGGCTGGCCGGATTTTCAGTCAGCTGGAGGAAACCACAGCGCTCCTGGTGGGTGCGGGAGAAACCGTCGAGCTGCTGATGCGCCATTTACAACGCGCCGGCGTGCGGCAGTTTATTGTGGCCAATCGCACGCTGTCTCGCGGTCAGGCGCTTGCCCAGACGGTTCAGGGTACAGCCATCGGACTATCCGAAATTCCCGAGCACCTGCACAGAGCCGACATTGTCATGACTTCGACAGCCAGTTCTTTGCCGCTGGTGGGCAAGGGGATGGTTGAACGCGCTCTGCGCAAGCGCAAG
>JAUIAZ010000184.1 GCA_030427465.1 Gammaproteobacteria bacterium
TTCATTCTCTTGTATGAAGAGGCCGGAGACGGCAGACCCAGACACCTGGCTGAGCAGGCCATTCAGGCAGTCAGTGCGCTGCAACACCCGACCCTGCCCCCACTGACCCTGTCTGCAGGCGCCTACGTGACCCGCACGGCAGAGACCTCCATCAGCGAGTGTATTGAGCGGGCAGACACCGCCCTACTGGCTGCCAAGGCCGAAGGCAAAAACCGGGTTATATTCGCCACCTGATTCCTGGGGTTACCCATCCCCCCTGTTCCGGTGTTAGTATCCCGATTTGTCTTGCCAGTATTACCGGTTTACCTGCCGGATGGCCTCTAACATCATCTGTGAACACTCAATAAGGAACAACCATGCGATTCGGTCGTCTGGTCGCCTTTGCGGCGATGATCTTCACCACCCTGTTTGCCTCTTTCAGCACTCACAGTGCAGATACCTTTGTTTTTACCGCTATCCCGGATCAGGATGAGTCACGCCTGAAGGAACGCTTTGACAAGGTGGCTGCCTACCTGAGCGATGCCTTGGACGTCCCCGTCAAATACATTCCGGTGAAATCGTACCCTGCCGCCGTTACGGCATTCCGCAACAATCAGGTACAGCTCGCCTGGTTTGGCGGGCTCTCCGGCGTTCAGGCCCGCAACGCGGTGGAAGGATCCCGTGCGATTGCCCAGGGCGCGGAAGACCCGCTGTTTGAAACCTATTTTATTGCCCACTCCAGCACCGGCCTGAAAGCTTCCGATTCCTTCCCCGGCGGCATCGCCGGCATGACTTTCACCTTCGGCTCCAAAGGCTCAACTTCAGGCCGTCTGATGCCGGAATTCCATATCCGGGAAAACCTGGGTAAATCGCCGGATGAGGCTTTTGAAAAAGTCGGCTTCAGCGGCGATCATTCCAAGACCATCGCTCTGGTGCAGTCGGGGGCCTACCAGGTGGGTGCGGTGAACTTCCAGGTCTGGAAAAAAGAGCTGGAAGCCGGCATCGTTGATCCCGCAAAAGTCTCTGTCATCTGGCAGACGCCACCCTACCCGGATTATCAGTGGTCCATCCGTGGCGACGTTGATGAGCGCTGGTCAGAAGGCTTCACCGAAAAGGTCACGCAGGCGCTGGTTGACATGAAAGACCCGGACCTTCTGGCTTCTTTCCCGAGAACGGCATTCATTCCGGCCAGCAACAGCGATTTCCAGCCGATTGAGGACACAGCCAAAGCCTTGAAACTGATCGACTGATGCCAGCAGCATGTTTCACCTGAGTGAGGAAAGCTTCGGCTACCGGGACACCCCGGTACTGAAGAAGATCTCTTTACAGATTCAGCCAGGGGAAAAAGTGGCACTGGTCGGGGAAAGCGGCTCGGGCAAATCCACCCTGCTTTCCCTGCTATACCAGCGCCACCGGCCAGACTGCGCCTACGTGCCTCAGGAACCGGCGCTGGTGCGCAGTCTCAGCGTCTTCCACAACGTCTACATGGGCCAGCTGGACCGGCACAACAGCGCCTATAACCTGCTGAATCTGGCCTGGCCGCGCAAGAAGCAGGTGGCGGCCATTCGCACCCTACTGAAAAGCCTGGGCCTGGAGGATAAAATATTTACCCGTGCCGGTGAGCTGTCCGGTGGCCAGCAGCAACGCACGGCCGTCTGCCGAGCCTTGTTTCAGGGCGGGCCGGCCTTGCTGGCTGATGAGCCGGTTTCGGCTGCGGACCTCAATCACGCGGAGCAAAGCCTGTCCGCCATGACAGCACACTTTGAGACCCTGATTCTGGCCATGCATGACGTGGATCTCGCGCTGGCCTACACCCAAAGAGTGATCGGTATCCGACACGGACGCGTGGTGCTGGACGCCCCTACCCAGGGTCTGACCCGGCAGGATCTGGCTTTCGTTTACAGGGATGCGGGTGCAGAGGCCTGAGTATCCGGCCGCGGTAAAGGTCAGCCTGGCTTTTGTCGGACTGGCACTGGCCTGCCTGGCTGTCGCCGACCTTTCCATATCGACACTTGACCCCTGGACTGAGCTGCAGCGAATGGCCTGGGGACTACTGACCCCGGACTTTCTGGCCATTCCGAGCCTATGGGATGCGCTACTGAAAACGGTATCCTTTGCCCTTTGTGGAGTGGCGCTGGGTGCCAGCGCGGGTTTTCTCCTGGCCCAGGCCTTTCACTGGGGGCCGGTTCGCTGGCTATGTGCTTTTGTCCGGGCCGTTCACGAAATTTTCTGGGCCTTCATTCTGCTTCAGATCTTCGGACTGACCCCCTTGACCGGCATACTCGCCATCGCGATTCCCTATGCCGGCATCTGCGCTAAAGTCTATTCAGAGACGCTGGAAGAGGCGCCCGCCGCCGCACTCGCTCTGCTGCCCGCTGGTAGCAGTCGGATCAGCGCCTTCTTTTTCGTGCGGCTACCGGATGTCTGGGTTCACATCAAAAACTACACCAGCTACCGCTTTGAATGTGGTCTGCGTTCCAGCGCCGTGCTGGGGTTTATCGGACTTCCGACCCTCGGCTTTCATCTGGAAACTGCTTTCGGGGAAGGCCTGTATTCCGAAGCGGCTGCCCTGCTGATGATTTTCTACCTCCTGATTGCTACCTTGCGCTACTGGATGCGCCCCCGGCTGCTCCCTCTGTATGTTCTCGCGGCACCTTTCCTGTTGGGTGCGGGTGCAGAGATGCAAATGTCCAATCTGCTGCGCTTTTTCACACAGGACATCATACCCGCCCCGCTGCGAAACGCTGACCTGGGGGCGGCGGAAACCTGGCAGGCTCTGGCAGAGTGGCTGCAGTACCTCTGGTCACAACAGGCACTCCCCGGAATGATAGCCACGGTGGTTCTCACACAAATTGCTCTGGTCGCCACCGGCCTCCTGGCACTCGGTTTCTTTCCCCTGATATCCCGACAGTTCATGGGGCCTGTTGGTCGCCGGCTCGGCCATGTTTTCCTCGTGGTGCTGCGATCAACCCCTGAGTTCATCCTGGCTTATGTATTCCTGCAACTGTGGGGCCCCTCAATGCTTCCGGCGGTTGTAGCGCTGGCGCTGCACAACGGAGCAATCATCGGGCATCTGCTGGGCCGATACAGTGATCAGCTCAGATTGCGGCCCGATGCATCCAGAGGCATTAACCGGTATGGCTACGAGATACTGCCCCGACTCTATGGACAGTATCTGGCTTTTCTCTTCTATCGCTGGGAAATCATCATGCGCGAGACCGCCATCCTTGGCATACTCGGTATCGCGACACTGGGGTTCTACATAGACAGCGCCCTCAGTGAAATCCGTCTGGATCGCGTCGTTCTGCTGATACTGTTCACTGCGACCCTGAATATCGGCATCGACAGCCTTTCGCGACAGATCCGTCAGCGCCTGAGACTGAGCCATCAAATCCGGGAGACCTGAACGCTCATGAAATCCAGTTCTGCCAGCGTGATGAAAGACCTTGTTCTTATCGGAGGAGGACACAGTCACGTGGGCGTTCTGCGCAGCTTTGGCATGAACCCGGTACCCGGTGTTCGCCTGACCGTCATTGCGCGGGACGTACACACACCCTACTCGGGTATGCTGCCGGGCTATGTGGCCGGTCACTACAGTTTTGATGAAGCCCACATTGATCTCAGACCCCTCTGCCAGTTTGCTGGCGCCCGTCTCTATCATGACAGTGCGACCGGCATTGACCCGGCACAACGGCTCGTACATTGTGAAAATCGCCCGGCTGTCAGCTATGACCTGCTCTCTATCGATATCGGTTCGCGCCCCCAGATACTGGATGTTCCCGGTGCCGCAGAACACACGGTTCCCGTAAAACCAATCAACCGCTTCGTCGATCGCTGGCACCGGTTTCTGGACCGGGTAATGCACAGCGCCGGGCCTCATCGCGTTGCCGTCGTGGGTGCCGGAGCGGCCGGTGTGGAATTGCTTCTGGCCATTCAGTATCGACTGCAAGGCCTGCTGGCAGAACAACGACGCGCCGGCGAAGCCATTGAATGTCACCTGATCAGTAAAAGCGAACGCATCCTGCCGGCTTTCCCGGCAGGCGTCGCCAGGCGATTCGACCGTATCCTGTCTGATCGCGGGATCCGGGTTCACTGCGGCAGCGAGGCTACCCGTGTGGAAGCCTCCAGCCTTTCGCTCAGTAACGGGGACCGGATTGAAGTCGATGAAGTGCTGTGGGTCACCGGTGCGAGTGCACCTGAGTGGCTCAAAAGCACTGGCATTTCCCTGGATGAAGAAGGTTTCATCAGTGCCCGCGATACCTTGCAGACCCACTCCCACGGCGATATTTTCGCCGCCGGAGATATCGTACATGTCACCCGCTATCCGCGCCCGAAGGCCGGTGTGTTTGCCGTACGACAGGGGCCACCTCTGACCAGAAACCTGAGACTTGCCCTGATGGGAGAGACTCCGAAACCGTTCAGGCCCCAGGAAACCATGCTGGCCCTGATCAGTACCGGCGACGCCTACGCCATTGCCAGCAAGGGACCACTGCATCTGGAAGGTGCCTGGATCTGGCGCTGGAAAGACTGGATTGACCGGCGCTTCATGCGCAGCTACAGCGAACTGCCCCAGATGGAGCGTCGACCTGAACAGCCGGTCGACGAGCAACTCGCCCCGTCCGAAAACCGCCGGGAACTTTCCGCCCTGGCCATGCGCTGCGGAGGCTGTGGCGCCAAGGTGAGCTCAAATGTCCTGAGTCGCGCGATCGCCGATCTGCAGCCAATTCGCCGGGATGACATCCTGATCGGCCTGCATGAGCCGGATGACGCAGCGGTTGTGTCAGTGCCCCCCGGCAAAGTTCTGGTGCAGAGCGTCGACTACTTTCGTGCCTTCCTGGATGATCCCTTCCTGTTTGGCCGGATCGCCGCCAATCATGCGCTCAGTGACTTGTTCGCCATGGGTGCCGAAGCGCAGTCTGCGCTGGCCATCGCGACGCTGCCCTATGGCCTGGAAAACAAGGTCGAGCAGGATCTGCGGGAACTGATGGCGGGAGCCATCGCGACACTGAACGAATCCGGTACGGCGCTGGTTGGCGGGCATACCGCAGAAGGTGCTGAAATGGCACTGGGATTCTCCGTCAATGGACTGGCTGACCGGGAGCAGATTCTGCGCAAGGGCGGTATGCAACCCGGCGAAAGCCTGATACTGACCAAAGCGCTCGGCACCGGTACCCTCTTTGCTGCCGATATGCAGCACAAGGCCAGGGGGCGCTGGATTGAAGCCGCCCTGCAGTCCATGCTGCAGTCCAACCGGGAGGCCGCCCGCATACTGCATGCACACGGGGCAAGCGCCTGCACCGATGTAACCGGCTTCGGACTGCTCGGGCATCTGGTCGAAATGACCAGGCCTTCAGGCGTGGATGTGCGCCTGGATCTGCAGCGCCTGCCAATCATTGAGGGTGCCCGTGAAACACTGGCCATGGGCATCGTGAGCTCTCTGCAGCCTGCCAACCTTGGCATGGCTAAAGCGCTCCGGAATGCGGCTGAAGCCAGTCGTCACCCGGACTATCCGCTGATTTTCGACCCCCAGACCTCAGGGGGCTTGCTGGCCACGATTCCATCCGACGCAGTCGATGCCTGTCTCAGCGCACTGCAGGCCGCAGGATACACTCATGCTGTCTGTATCGGAGAGGTTCTGGCCGCCAGTGAAGGTGTGGAGCCGATTAGCGTAGCCTTATGACAGCGGCTCAGGACAAGGGGTTTCCACGCCGAAATAAAACCACTCACCACCCACCACTGCCTGCAGCTTGGGCAGAATGATCACGCCATCCTCCGGGGCCACAATGGTCTCACCATCGGCATAGGTCGCCAGAACTTCTCCCTGGGCCACCGTATCGTAGTGCTTCCAGGGCTGTGGCGTCGCACCCTCTTTTCGCTTGTAAAACACCGTCCGCATCTGCACAAACCGCTGCTCATGGGCCGGGACGGCCAGACCGGTTTCTGCATCACCGGAGGCAATCATGCCGAGATGTTCCAAGGCATGGAAAATGGTGCGATAGGCGATTTCCGCTGCATCTTCGTTGGTGTGGTGACCGCACTCGATGGTCGTGGCAATAGCTCCCACTGAGCGCGCGTACTCGACTGTTCCCATGCCTTCCCTCGGGTCAGCATCGGCCTTGCCAAAGGCGTCAGCCCAACCATAGACGAAATCATTCACCCCCAGAGCGCGACAATAGGCGATTTCCTCTTTGCTGCTGTTCCCCAGAAAACCGAAAGGGCCTCCCTGGGAAGCATACGAGTGAAGGTCCAGCAATACATCCGTCTCATCCAGCAGGCCACACAGCACCGGATCGATAAAGTCTTCGTAGTCTTTGGGTTTTTCCTTGATGTAAAGCGCGCGATTCAGGTTACGCTGGTAAAAGCGGGTGCCTTTTTCATAGGCTTTCGGATTGCATACCGGAACACAGGTCAAAGTTCCCCGGCACAAGCTGAGATCCTTGTTCAACCGGTCAATCAACCGGCGGATGGCATAGGTCCCGCAGGTTTCATTTCCATGGACGGCCCCGAAAAGGGTCAGCCGTGGCCCTGGAATCAGGGTCTCAAATCGTGTCATGGAGAGCATAAAGCGTTTCCTGCGATAGTCAGTGTGATAAAACCTTTTTGGGCCTTGATTTGCGGCCACCTTTTTCAATAAGCGCAGATATCAGTATCAGCCAGAGCGGCCACTTTTCTGGCCCTGGGAAGCTTCTTTACCTGCCACTCCGCTTTGGAAGCAGATGAGCGGTCCGGATACTCCTTGACAGCAACGATGGCCAGGGGCGGATTGAGGCGGGTATAACGCGCCCCTTTCCCGGACTGGTGTTCAGTGAAGCGTCGCCCGACATCCGTTGTGATACCGCAATAAAGGGCACCGTTACGGCACTCGAGAAGATAAACGAACCATTTAGCAGCCAATTGCCTACCTCAGCCAGGTGGCACCCGGCTCTTTGTGTTGCCTGTTTTTCTGTCAGCCCTGTTATTTTGCGGGGCGATCCGCTTCGCCGCAAGAAAGCATCGTTTTTTCCGGCCAGGTTGGCGGACTGAAAGTCAATCTGAGGCAAGACTGCTAGACTAGGGAGACAGGCTTGGAAAAATGCG
>JAUIAZ010000185.1 GCA_030427465.1 Gammaproteobacteria bacterium
TGCTGTCTTCTCTCTTCTGAATAGAGCGATCAAGGGGAAAGAGCATCATAGAAAGCCGCGAGGAGTGCAGCAAGCGCGCGGGCCATACCACAGGCGAAATAAAAAAAAGCCGCGTTGTACGCGGCCTCTTATCGCTTCTGCATTTCAGCAGTAATTCATGTTGTTGAGATATTCTTCCAGCTCACTCATGTTTGCCTGTTCGGTTTCATTCTGTGGCACGCAAACCTGCCAGCTTTCATCAAAATCTTTAATTTCCATGTGGTGGTGCTCCCTGTGGGGTGAATTCACAGACAGAATAGCCCGCACCCCGGGAACCTGGCTTGACTTCCTGTGACAACCTTTTGACTTCGGGTATCAATCGCTTTACCGCTACTTCCGATAGGCGCTATGCTGATTCACCGGCTCTGTGATTTTAACGGGAAAACACGCAACGGTATGACTTGCAACGGAAGAAATGCAGGAAGATAAACCCTCGGTAACCGGCTCCTCGGTTCTGGCAGTCTGTCACTGGCTGGATGAGCAGGGGGTGAATTCCCGTACGCTCAGTGAGTCACTAGGGCTCGACCTGGACTCACTCACCCTGCAGGACAGTCGCGCTCCTCTGCAAAGTTTCAATCTGCTGCTGCAGATGGGGGCTCAGGAACTGGGTGACCCGGGTATTGGCCTCAAACTGGGTAGCTGGAACGACACCCGCCGCATGGGCGTGATCGGTCACATCGTCTTCAATAACCGCACGCTGCGTCAGGGTCTTGAGCAATACCAGCGCCTGGCGAGTCTGGTGAGCGAGGGTATTGAGGTACAGTTTGAGATCTGTGATGAGCAGGCTTGTGTCTCTTACCGTTGTCCCGACCCGGACTGTTATCTGGCCATCAATCTGGAGCGCATGGTGACCCAGGCGGTCACTCGTGCGCGACGCTTTGTCAGTGAGCGGATCTATCTCACGGGGGTAGGCTTTGCCCATGAACCGACAGCGGCGCTGGAAGAATATGAAGCGCTCTTTGGCTGTCCGCCCACTTTCAACGGGGATCACTGTTACCTGCGTTTTGACGCTCATTTTCTGGATTTTGAACTGCCCCAGCGTAACCCTTATCTGCACCAGGCGTTGTCCCGCCATGTGGAGGGGCTGCTACAGCGGCTGCCTCTGCGGCGGCGCCTGAGTGTGCGCGTGGCACGTCTGATCGACAAGCTGCTCTCCAGTGGTGAAATTGATGCGGCCTGTATCGCCGAACAACTGGCGATGTCGCGACAGACACTGTACCGCAAGCTCAAGCAGGAAGGGGAATCGTTTCAGGAGATAGTGGAAAGAGTCCGCCGGGATAAGGCCTTGGCTTACCTGAAACAAGGGCGCTACTCACTGAGTGAGATCGCCTTCCTTGTCGGATTTTCCGAGCAGAGTGCATTTTCACGCGCATTCAAGCGCTGGACCGGCCTGACGCCGGCCCAATACCGCGAAAAACAGTAGCAGGAAGACCCGTAACGGGATAAGCAGTAACTGCTCCGGGAAAGCATGGCCGGCAGTCAGCTGGTCACGTCCGGTATCTTGCTGCCAGGGTTGAAAGGTTCCTCGTGATGCCTGCCAGCCAGCAGGGCCAACGCCAGAATCAGGCTGATCAGAGTGCCGCAGACGAACAGCGTTAATGTGTAGCGCAGATTGATCCGTTCACGGAAAGACTCCAGTGGATGCAGTCGCAGCAACCAGTCATTGCCCAGCACATTCAGGCTGGTCTGGTAGCCCAGTTCGGTGATCCAGCCAGACTTTGCCCGTTCAGGGCTTAACGATTGATTACTCAGACTGATCTGGAAGAAAGGGTCGTGGGAATAGCGTTTCAGGTCGAACAGCTCGAGCTCCGATTCCTGACTGTGTTTGGCTTTCAGCGCTTCGTTCAGAAGACCGGAAATTTCCAGCAGCGCTACCTGGATGACAGACGGGTTGCCATAATCAAAGGCGTAAAGATAATCGCGCTGCCGTCCATCGGCATCAAGGTTTTCTGCGACGCGGGAGAGATAGACCGGCCTGGATTCTCCGGCAAATGACGGGGGCGGAATTTCCGGCAGCATAGCCAGAGCATCCGGAGGGGGCAGCAGCCAGGTCAGGCGCTCCGGCTGTTTGGTGGCCGGTGGCTGCCACTGTCCATACCCGACCAGCTCGGGGTGCAGTTTCTTCAGGGATACCAGCTGATCGTTATTGAGCTCCCGTGCAAACTCCAGTAACCCCGGCAGGGTTGACAGGGTCTGGGTGAGCTGGGTTGCCAGCTCCGTGCCGGCATGGATCAGGTACTGACGTGCATTTTCCTGTTCGACACGATAACTGATGTAACTGATGAACGCGGTAATTGCCAGGCCCAGCAGAAAAACCACTGAAGCGTAGCGGGTGCGTTTGTCTTCGTGAAGGCTGTTCATGTCCGTCTCCTTCGGATGAACTGCAGAACATGTTGCCATAGCGCGGACAACAGGAACAGCAGCAAGACGGTACGCACCACTGCAGCGGCCTCTGGACGGAATCCGACCACCCCTGACGGCACTAGTATTCGCTGTGGGCCTGCCAGGCCAGATCTTCGAGATAACTCAGATCCGGAATGAAGGCTTCCTGTTCGCCCAGGGTAACGGCCATTTCGTCCGCTTTGGAGCACTCTGTAGAGTCACTTGTCTGGATGTCTGCCGGGGCGACCTTGGCCAGTCTGGGCAGGCCGCTGGTAAGGAAGGCAATAAACGGTTGCTGCCCGGCATGACTGCCAATGCAGTTAGTGACTGCGATCCGGGCTTGTTCGGGACGGAAACTGCTCTCCTTCTCGCTGGCTCCCTCATAGGAAATCAGGGGCAGTCTCAGGCCCCGCCAGCGAATGAAACCCAGGAACCAGGGCGTATCGCTTTCTGACTGTTCGGGCGCCTGATAATCCACGATTTCGGCCACGCTGGTGTTGGGCAGCAGAAGAAAGCGGTTTTGTACCGGCAGCAGCAGGCAGGAAACGGAGTTGGGTAGATCGCTCATAGTGCTGTGTCCTGAGGGTTGTTGCGTCGTTTGATCAAGGCATCGTTTTCCAGAGATTTTAGCAGCTTTTCTGCCAGGGCCGCGGGCGTGCCACGGAAGCTGACACAGCCGGTGGCAAAGGCCGCATCCGGCATTGAACTGTTGGCGCAGCTCTCGCTGTCCTGTGCCCAGAGCTGCACACCGTAGGCTTTGAGTATGGGCGCTGCGCGCGAGCCGTCATTATCCATCCCGGAGAAAAAGATTACCCGTAGGCGGGATTTGAAATGGTCACCGGCGTTCAGCATGATCTGGTCGATGCTCGGATTGTAAGCGCCAGGCCAGGCCTTCTGAGTGAGTCGTGCCAGGCCGCGGTCATCGAATGTAACTTGCTGGGCAATGGGTACCAGTGTGATTTCGCCGGTACGCACAGGCTGACCTTCCACCACTTCAGCCAGTGGATAGCTGCCATCCCGCCCGAGTACCCTGACCAGCACCTGAGCGGCCTGATCATCGATGTGTTGTGCGTAGAGAAAGCCAACAGGCAGGTTTGGAGGCAGGCAGTCAACGAAGGTCTTGATTGCTGCCGGACCACCCAGCGAGGCAGCCAGCAATACCACGTCAGCAGCCGGCATGCCGGCTGCCATACCTTCCAGATAGTGGGGCATGGGCAGAGGAGCCACGCGTGCCTGTTGCAACGGGGCAACTTCTGCGGGTTCGCTGCCTTCGCTTGCTTCTTCGCTGCTGCCGCAGAGCTGCTCCAGTTTGACCTGAAGGCGTCGCTTCCAGATCAGGTAGTCGCCGGTCTGACGTTGCGGGATTTCTTCCTCGTCAAAGAGAACCGGAACCGCATCCTGCTCCAGAAAAAGATCCGTGACTTCATCCCAGAGGTCTTCGGCTTTGAGAATCAGAACCCAGACTTCTGGTCCCTCGGGAATTCTGGCTTCCTCCTGGATGCGGGCTGGTTCACGGCTGCAAACCACAGAAAAACCGAGCTCAGTGAGGGCCGTCTGCACCTGGTGGCGGCGCAGAGGGCAGTCTGAAACGATACCAATGCGATGCATGGCCGGCTTTCCCGGGTCAGCGCTCGGTGAGCCGGTCGATGGCTTCCAGCAAACTGTTTTCCTGGAAGGGTTTACCCATGTACTCATTGACACCGATAGACATGGCACGCTCGCGGTGTTTCTGCCCGGTACGCGAGGTGATCATGATGATGGGTATATCACTCAGACGGCTGTCGTGCCTCACCAGACTGGCGACTTCAAAGCCGTCCATACGGGGCATTTCGATATCCAGCAGCATGACATCCGGCTTGTGATCCTGGAGCAGTGCGATGGCGTCAACTCCGTCCTTCGCGGTGAGAACCTGCATGCCCTGACGCTCCAGCAGGCGCGAGGTGACCTTGCGCACAGTGACCGAGTCATCGACCACCATAACCGTCTTGGGTCCGGCCTGAGCCGGTTTCTTCTCGCCACCGGTCTGCTGGTCGATGGTGATATTGGCCATGTCACTGCGGATCATGGCTGGCAGATCGAGAATGACGACCACGCTACCATCACCCAGAATGGTCGCGCCCGAGACGCCACGTACACCGGCGAACTGCTTGCCGAGACCTTTAACCACGATTTCCCGGGAGCCCATCAGGTTGTCAACCTGCAGGGCCAGTGGGCGGTCGCTGCCACGCACCAGTATCACCGGCAGGGGCAGGGCCTGACCCTGGAGTTTGGGGTGATGCTCGTTGTGCAGCAGGCTGCCCAGATACTGCAGCCGGTATTTCTGACCGGCATATTCGTAGTCAGGCGCATCCGGCTTGTAATACTCCTCCAGCTCAAAGGTGCTGACCCGCACGATACCCTCGATGGTGTTGAGAGGAATGGCGTAATAATCCTCACCTGTACTGACCATCAGAGCGCGGTTAACGGACACGGTGAAGGGCAGGTTCACAGTAAAGCGGGTGCCCTTGCCAAGTTCGGAGTCGATGGCCACGCGTCCGCCGAGTTGTTTGATTTCGCTGGCGACAACGTCCATGCCGACACCACGACCGGATATCTGGGTCACTTTTTCGGCGGTACTGAAACCGGCCTTGAAAATCATCTGCAGGATGTCACTGTCACTGGCTTCGCTGTTTTCTTCCAGCATGCCCTGCTTGATGGCTTTCTTCTTCACGGCGTCAACATTTATACCGCCACCATCGTCCTCAAGGACGATCACCACATCACCGCCTTCACGACTCAGGCTCAGGCGCACCTTACCGGTTTCAGACTTGCCGCTGGCTTTGCGCTTGTCGGGACTTTCGACACCGTGGTCGAGTGCGTTACGGACCATGTGCTCCAGGGGCGCGACCATGCGCTCGAGCACGGTACGATCCAGTTCGCCTTCCGGGTTGAAGACATCGAAGTCGACTTTCTTGCCCAGTTCGCCACTGACCTGGCGCACGATCCGGCGCAGACGTGGAACAATGGAGGTGAAAGGCACCATGCGGGTCTGCATGAGTCCTTCCTGCAGTTCCGTATTGATACGAGCCTGCTGCAACAGCAGGGTTTCTGCCGCGCGTGAACGTTCGAGCATGGTCTCCCGCAGGTCAGTGAGGTCAGAGGCCGACTCACTGAGTGCCCGGGATAACTGCTGGATAGAACTGTAGCGGTCCATCTCCAGCGGATCGAAGTCTTCGTAGGCGGTGCCGACTTCTTTCTCCATCCGGAAAAGAACCTGCGCTTCAGTTTCGATGTCCATGCGTCGCAGCTGTTCGCGCAGACGATCGATCGTCGCCTGCATTTCCGCCAGGGTATAGGAAAAGTCACTGATCTTGGTTTCCAGCAAGCCACGGGCGATACTGGTCTCACCTGCCAGATTGACCAGACTGTCGAGTAGCCCGGAAGCGACACGAACCGTATCCTGGCTGGTCTGCCTGGCGGCTGCCGGCGCTTTGGGAGCGGCTTCCTTGGTCTCCTTGCGCGGTTTCCCCTCGCCTGTGCCGGTAGCGGCGGCCCGCTGCATCTGGACCACTTTTTCGGTGACCGCGCTGGCGGCTTCGTCCTGATTTGCCTTGGCCAGAGCACGCAGCTGCTGGGCCTTGTAGGCATCCTTGACCTCATTGACCTGAGCTTTGATCCGGCTCAGAAGGTCGCTGAATTCCCGCTGCGATGCGTCATCCAAAGGCTTCTTGTGATCCAGCGCATCCTTGGCGGCCGCCTCGAACTCCTGGGCCAGATCGCCAATGTCGTTGAGCGTTGCCAGACGGGCACCCCCCTTCAGGGTATGCAGCTGGCGTTGCATGTTGTCCGGATGCTGCATGTGTTCTGGATCCCGTTGCCAGTCACCCAGATCACGGTTGAGTCCGGCCAGTAACTCGTCGGCCTCTTCAATGAAAACTTCAAGAATGTCTTCATCAATTCCGGACAGGTCCAGAGCGCTTGCCGCTTCGTCAGCCTCGCTGCCAGCCCTGAGTTCCTGAATCAGCTCATTGGGAATGGCAGGCAGATCTTCTTCTTCAACCTGGTCAACCAGACGGCCGCAATAGCGCAGGCAGCGCTCGACCAGAGCGGGCAGATCGCCTTCTGCTGGTGTATCTGGCGGCAGATCCAGACGCTCGTCGAGTGCCCGGTTGAGGTGTTCTATGGCTTCGATACCTTCCGCGTGTGCCAGCTGGGTCAGGCTCTCTGCCCCGCTCTGCAGGGCCGCCAGTGAACCCTTGGTGCCCAGCTGCCACTGATCAAACATTTCCAGCATGCGGCCCAGACTGGCGCGCGCCTTGCTCACAAACTCGCTGAAGTCACTGGCGGCCGGTGTGGCGACAACGGCGGCAGGAGGTGCCGGTGCAAAGTCCTCATGGGGTCCGGCACCGGAGAGATTTTCAATACGCGCGACCAGCTGGTTGGCAGAACGAACCGGGTTGCCGCCACTGGCCGCATCGATCATGTCGACCAGCGCATCGTTCGCCACATTGGTCAGATCGACGGCTTCAGGTGTTGGCTGAATGGCGCCTTCCACCAGGCCTTCCAACAGGGTTTCCAGCGCGTGTGCCAGATCCCCGATGGGTTTGATCTCAGCCAGTCGGGCGCCACCCTT
>JAUIAZ010000005.1 GCA_030427465.1 Gammaproteobacteria bacterium
ATGACACGCACCCTTTACTGATGAGACTCATGTTCTGCTGTATCTTCAGCAGTAACATGGACGAGTTTTTCGAGATCCGGGTCGCGGGGCTCAAGCAACAGATC
The DNA here is from genome assembly GCA_030427465.1 of Gammaproteobacteria bacterium. Taxonomy (GTDB): domain Bacteria; phylum Pseudomonadota; class Gammaproteobacteria; order Pseudomonadales; family Oleiphilaceae; genus JADJWY01. The sequence goes on from JAUIAZ010000005.1 coordinate 105, forward strand.
AAGTACAGCCGCGAAACCGTGGGCCCGGATGGCATGTCACCCAGGCAGGTACTGGAGCAGATAGCGGAGCTGAGCCACCGTCTCGTCGAACAGCAATACGAAACACTCAATGAAATTCTGATTCCCGCCCTCGAGCAGGAAAATATTTTCTTCCTGCGACGCCGCGATTGGACTGAAGCCCAGCGGGCCTGGGTTGCCGAGTACTTTGAGCGAGAGCTGCTGCCGGTCATCAATCCGATTGGTCTGGACCCGAGCCACCCCTTCCCACGTCTGGTCAACAAGTCGCTGAACTTCATCGTTGAACTGGAGGGTAAAGATGCGTTTGGCCGCGAGACCGGGCTGGCGATCGTTCCCGCACCGCGCTCCCTGCCGCGCCTGGTGCGCTTCCCGGATGAAGTGTGCGAAGGTGGCGATAATATGGCGTTCCTGTCTTCACTGATTCATGCGCATGCCGATGACCTGTTCCCGGGCATGACCGTCAAGGGCATGTACCAGTTCCGCATTACACGAAATGCTGACCTGGTGCTGGAAGAAGATGACATGGAAGATCTTGCGCAGGCGCTGCGCGGAGAGTTGCTGAGTCGTCGCTTCGGGGAAGGTGTGCGCCTGGAAATCGCGGATAATTGCCCGGAAGAGCTGACCCAGTTCCTGCTGGCTGAATTCGGCCTGAGTGAAGCCGAATGTTACCGCGTTGCCGGTCCGGTGAACCTGGCGCGGCTGATGGCGGTATCTGGTCTCGTCAACCGGCCCGACCTGCATTATCCGGGCTTTACCCACGGAACTCCTGGTGAGCTGCGCCACAAAGACAATTTCTTCGAGGTGATCTCGCGTCAGGATGTGCTGTTGCTGCACCCCTTCCAGAGCTTCTCACCGGTCGTAGACCTGTTGCGCCAGGCGGCGAAAGACCCCAATGTTCTTGCCATCCGGCAGACGCTATACCGCACCGGCAGTCAGTCTGAAATCGTTGCCGCCCTGGTTGATGCGGCCCGGCGTGGCAAGGAAGTCACAGCGGTTATTGAGTTGCGTGCCCGCTTTGATGAGGCGGAAAACCTTGAACTGGCCAGCCGGCTTCAGGAAGCCGGCGTGATCGTGGTGTACGGCGTGGTCGGCTACAAGACCCACGCCAAGATGATTCTGATTGTGCGTCGCGAAGACAATGGCCTGAAGCGTTACGTGCATTTGGGTACCGGAAACTATCATGCCGGCAATGCCCGCCTGTACACCGATTACAGCCTGCTGAGTGCGAACCCGGTACTGGCAGAAGATGTTCACAGACTGTTCCTGCAGCTGACGGGTATGGGCAAGGCGCTGAAAATCAAAAAGCTCTTCCACGCTCCTTTCACCCTGCACAGCCGGATTATTGAACTGATCGGCCGGGAAAAGAAGCATGCAGAGTCGGGTGGGGAAGGCTATATCCTTGCCAAGTTCAATGCACTGACGGAACCCAAGGTTATTCAGGCGCTATATGAGGCCTCACAGGCCGGTGTGCGGATTGAACTGGTGGTGCGGGGCGTCTGCTGTCTGCGGCCGGGCATCCCGGGCGTGTCTGAAAACATCCGGGTCATCTCGGTGGTTGGACGCTTTCTGGAGCACACTCGGGTCTTTTATTTTGCCAACCAGGGGAAATCAGATATCTTTGCTTCCAGTGCAGACTGGATGGTGCGCAATCTGATCAACCGGGTCGAGACGGCATTCCCGATCGAAGACAAGGCTCTGGCGGAGCGGATGCTGCATGAAATCCAGCTGTACCTGAAAGACAACACCAATGCCTGGGAGTTGCAACCGGATGGACAGTACGTCCGTGTGCAGGGGCCTGAGGGTGCAGAGCGCTTTTCTGCACAGGCTCAGCTCCTGAGCGATCTGTCCGGTTAAATACCGGGCCAGACCGTAATCAGGGAGTTTCATGTCACAGGCAGGTTTTTCGGCAGGTAGCCGGTTCATGATCACACTGGCCGCCTTCATCATTGTGGTGGCCGGTCTCAGGGAAGCAGAGTCTCTGCTTTCGGTATTTCTGCTTTCCGCTTTCTTTGCCATCCTGTGCACGCCGCCCTTCATATTTATGCAGGCACGCGGTCTGCCAGCCTGGCTTTCACTCACCGTAGTCATCATCGGTATCACGTCGGTGCAGTTGATGCTGGTCAGTGTTCTGGCCTCTTCCTTTGAAGAGTTCAAGAGCAACCTGCCGGCCTATCAGGAGCGTCTGGCGGGGACGATGCGCCAGTTGCAGGCCTGGCTGGCGGGCTTCGGTGTCGAGGTGAACGATGAAATTGTGTCCAACTACTTTGATCCCGGAGCCCTGCTCAGAACCGGTGTGAACATGCTGGGTGGCCTGGGCAGCGTACTCTCCAATGCTTTCCTGATTGTTCTGACGGTCATTTTCATGTTGCTGGAAGCCATTCATCTTCCAGACAAGCTGCATGCGGCTTTCGAAGGCCGCTTGTCGTTCGAGCCGATGGATGAGTTTCTCGAGACCGTCAAGCGTTATATGAGTATCAAGAGCCTGATCAGTCTGGCGACGGGCCTGGTTATCTGGGCCTGGGTATCTTTTCTCGGGCTGGATCACGGCATGTTACTGGCCCTGCTGGCGTTCCTTCTCAACTTTATCCCCAATATCGGTTCAGTGATTGCCGCAGTGCCGGCGGTTCTGCTGGCGCTCATCCAGTTTGGGCCGGGCGTCGCCGCAGTGGCCGGAGCCGGCTACATCGTCGTGAATACCGTGATGGGAAATATCATCGAGCCACGCTACATGGGTCGAGGGCTTGGACTGTCTACCCTGGTGGTGTTTTTGTCTCTGGTATTCTGGGGCTGGATACTTGGGCCCGTCGGCATGCTGCTGTCGGTACCTCTGACCATGATGCTGAAGATTGCCTTTCACACGAATGAGGACACCCGCTGGTTGTCTATCCTGATGGGCCCTGAGTCACTGGCGTACTCAAGTCGTCCGACCCAGGTGGAAGAAGAGGCGGGTAGTCAGGAGGAGCAGAGCGAGGAGTCTGAGCCAAAGCCCTGAAGGTCAGGGCTCAATGAGGGGCTCGCCGGTCTTGATACGGGTGAGTTCTCTTTCCCGCTGCTGGCTTTCTGCCAGCGCACGATCCATTTTGTCGGTGTAGAGCTCCAGCCAGGTGCGCGAACCCGGGATCATCCGCGCCAGGTCATACATGCCCTCCTTGACGCCCCGGATGAAGGCCTGGGCACTCTCCTCCTGCTCCACAAGCAATTTCTGGAACACCGGTGCGCTGCCATCGTTCAGGGCGCGGCGCAACTTGGGCAGTTCCTCATTCAAGACCGTCAGACGTTTGTTGATCGACTCGCTGTCAGCCTTCAGCACATCCAGTTGCTGCTTCAGGCTATCTATTTCGGCCAGATCCACCATGGGCTCTTCTTCGGTGAGCGCAGTGACAATAGCCAGCGTTACCGTGACGGAAAGGGAAATGATGATCAGCAGACTCAGGATGATGAGGACAATGCGATTGGTCCCCATGGCGTTTTCCAGAAGCGCCAGCCTCTGACTTTCACTGAGGGTTTCTTCCTCTTCGGCAGCCTTTTCTTTGGCCATGGTTTACAACTCCGGACAGATTATTGTCTAAAGTTTAGACCAAGTTTTTCAGGATGCGAATGAAGAACAGGCTGCGAGAGCCTGTTTCAGCTGGCTTTTTTGCCGGTCAGAGACTCGTAGCGGGCCATCAGGACTTCGCGGGATTCTACCCGGTCCGGATCCAGGGGAATGCAGTCAACCGGGCACACCTGCTGACACTGGGGCTCATCGTAATGGCCGACGCACTCCGTACATTTGTTGGGGTCGATCACATAGATTTCTTCGCCAGCAAAAATGGCTTCGTTGGGACACTCCGGCTCGCAGACATCGCAGTTGATACAATCGTCCGTAATGATCAATGCCATAAATACACCTCGGTTTTCAATCGCTCCTATCATACCAGAAACCTGAACCGTGGCCAGATTACGAAGTCTTGAAACGGTCCTGCAGAGCTTTGGCCACGACAGGGTGGACGAAGGGAGTGACGTCACCGCCCAGCGCCGCAATTTCCCGGATCAGGGTAGAGGAAATGTAGGACAGGTGGTTGGCAGGAGTGAGAAACAGGCTTTCCAGTTGTGGAGCCAGCTGCCGGTTCATGTCTGCCAGTTGCAGCTCATACTCGAAATCTGAAACCGCTCGCAGGCCGCGCAGCAAAATATTGGCACGGTTCTGGTGGGCAAATTCAGCCAGCAGATTGCTGAACCCCTTGACTTCAACGTTATCCAGGCCTTCGCTGACTGATTCAACCAGTCTGACCCGTTCTTCCAGTGAAAACAGCGGATTCTTCTTGGGGTTGAAGGCAATCGCCACAATCACTTTGTCAAACAGACGGGCGGCTCGCTGGATCAGATCCGCATGCCCGTTTGTAACAGGATCGAAAGTGCCAGGGTAAATCACGATGTTCATTCAGGTTCTCCGCAGGTCAGTTACTGGCATCATAGACAGCCCGCGGGTCGAGGCCAAATCCGACGCAAAAAAAAGCCGCGGGTTAACCGCGGCTCAACAGCGATTCAGGATTTACCTGATAAAAATCTTGTAGACCAACTGGTGCAGGGCGGTCCCGTGCGGGGGGAAGATCATTTTCCCGCTGTTGAGGCGACCCTTGGTGTGAACACTTTTGGCGTGCGAGAAGGTGTGGAAGCCTTCTTCACCGTGATAATGGCCCATGCCGGATTCACCAATGCCACCGAAGGGCATGTCATCCTGGGCAAAGTGGACCAGGGTGTCATTGATGCACACACCACCTGCGTGGGTTTTTTCCAGCAGGCGCTTCTGGGCACGCTTCTGGTAGCCGAAGTAATAGAGCGCTAGCGGACGGGGGCGGTTGTTGATGAAGCGAATGGCATCATCCTCTGAGCCGTACGGTACGATCGGCAGGATGGGGCCGAAAATCTCTTCCTGCATCACCTTCATCTCGTCAGTCGCGCCCAGTATCAGGTGAAGAGGCATCTTGCGGGTGCCGCGGCTGAAGTCTTCGTTAGCCGGATTCATCACAATGATAGTGGCACCTTTCTCTTCCGCATCCCGGATATAGCCTTTCAGTCTCTGAAGCTGGCGGTCATTGATGATGGCGGTGTAATCCGGGTTGTCTTTCAAAGAAGCGTACAGTTGCTTGAACTGACGCTGATACTCGGAAACAAAGGCGTCCAGACGATTCGATGGGCACAGCACATAATCCGGAGCAATACAGGTCTGTCCGGCATTGAAGGACTTTCCGAAAGCAATCCGTTCGGCGGCATCTTTCAGCGGAACATCTTCGCTGACGATGGCAGGTGATTTCCCGCCCAGCTCCAGAGTGACAGGCGTCAGGTTCTCCGCAGCCGCTTTCATGACCAGTTTGCCGACATTGGTAGACCCGGTGAACAGCAAGTGATCAAAGGGCAGGCGGCTGAAGTCTGCAGCGACTTCCGGGCCGCCCAGCACCACACTGATCAGATCTTCACTGAAGGTATTGCTGATCATGTCACGCAGCATCAGAGACGTTTTTGGTGTGTATTCAGACATCTTGATCATGGCCCGGTTCCCGGCAGCCAGTGCTGCTGTCAGCGGGCCGATGGCCAGGTTCAGCGGGTAATTCCAGGGGGTGATAATTCCGACAACGCCTTTAGGCTGGTAAATGATGCGGTTATCTGCCGGCTTGAACAGCAGGCTGGCCTTACGGACAGAAGGTTTCATCCACTCGTTCAGGTGCTTGAGCGCATAGTTGATGCCCTGAATCGCTGGCATGAATTCGGCCAGCAGGGTTTCATCGCGACTTCTGGAAGAAAAGTCTTCATTGATGGCTTCGATGAACGCTTCCTGATGGTCTAGCAGAGCCTGCTTCAGACGCTGAAGCATATCTTTGCGGGCTTCCAGTGATGGCATGGGCTCGTGCAGGAAAGCCTGCTGTTGCGCGCTGAATGCACGTTGCATCTGCAAAATGTCTTTACGTGATTCGGAAATTTTCAGAACGTCGGCAACCATGGTGTTCTCCTGTGCGCTGGGGCGTCGTCGCTTATTGTCTTTGTAGGGTCAATGGCCCTGAACGGATCAAACTGCGATCTCAATCATAAGCCGTCAAATAGAGTATATGCTCTAACGTGACTAGAGTATATACTCTAAGCTTGATCAGAGTAAAGTGGGTTGTCCAAAGAATGAGCACGCGCGAAAGAATCCTCAAAGCCAGTCTGGATTTGTTCAATGAAAAAGGGGAGCGGAATGTGACCACCAACCACATTGCAGCTCACCTGGGCATTTCGCCGGGTAACCTTTATTACCACTTCCGTAACAAGGCCGACATCGTGTACGAGATATTCCTGCGCTACCGGGCCATGGTAGAAGACTACCTCAAGGTGCCGGAGGGTAAGCCCGTCAGCCTGGAGAACCAGTTCACCTATCTGGAACTGGTATTTGATGGCCTGTGGGCCTACCGTTTTTTTCACCGCGATCTGGAGCACTTCCTGGAAGCGGATCCGCGCCTGAGAAATGAGTATCGCGATTTTACGGCCCACTGTCTGAACGTGATCGAGCGGATCATTGAGGGAATCGCGCTGGCCGATGTGATCCGGCCTCTGGATGACGCGCAGAGAGCAACCTTCGCCCTGAATACCTGGCTGGTCGTGACCAACTGGATGTCTTTTCTCAAGACCGCACGCGGGGACAGTGATACAGCCATCGACCGGGAGGCCCTTCAGCAGGGCATCTATCAGGTGGTCAGCCTGCAGATCCCCTTTGTCAATCCGCCTTTCCTGGAGGAGACGATTCGTCGTCAGCAGGCGTACCAGCCGCAGGTGAGCTTTCCGCCAGTGATGCAAGCCAGGGGCTGAAGGTAGCGTCGAGATACTGCTCGAGGGCATCCAGGCCGGTACGCTTGGTGGCTGAGAACAGGTCGCAGTCAAACAGCGGGCCGATTTTCCTGAGGGCCTTGCGGGTTTCCTGAAGGGTCTTCATGCCGGCATTCCGGCTCAGCTTGTCGGCTTTGGTCAGCAAAACCAGCGTCGGCAGTTCACGCTGTGCGCACCAGTGGCAAAGCTGGCTGTCCAGTGGGTTTAGCGGGTGCCGCACATCCATCAGCAGGATCAGGGCCGAGAGGCTTTTCCGGCGCTCCAGGTAGTGGTGCAGGTCCCGTTGCCAGCGTTCCTGCATCTCCCGGGACACTTTGGCGTAACCATAACCCGGCAGGTCCACCAGCCGGCATTCCTCTGTGTTGAGGGTAAAGAAATTGATCAGCTGGGTTCGTCCGGGTGTTTTGGATGCGCGTGCCAGCTGGCGATTGCGGGTCAATGCATTCATGGAGCTTGATTTGCCGGCATTGGAGCGCCCGGCAAAGGCCACTTCACAACCGATATCCGGCGGACACTGGCCCAGGTGCTGGGCACTTTTCAGGAATCGGGCGCTCTGATAGGAGGGGGACTGGACTGTGCTCATGGGATCCTTGGGTTTTGCTGGGCGTGAAAAGTATACTGACGCAGACATTTATGTATAATACCAGACCGTTTAAGAACGGTGGCACTGGGTTACCTCTGGTTCAGACAATTCTGAAGGCCCGGGCCGCCATGATACGAAAAAATTTGGAGTCACCATGATTCGAAAGATTGCTGTCGGGGTAATGTTGGGGAGCCTTTCCCTGGGTGTGGCTGCAGCCGGTGACCCGGCGGCAGGACAAGGCAAGGTTGCAGTGTGCGCAGGCTGTCATGGCGCGGACGGTAACAGTGCGGTTGCCAGCTTTCCGAAGCTGGCCGGGCAGGGAGAGCGCTATCTGGACAAGCAGATTCACGACATCAAAGGGGGTGTTCGTCCCGTGGTCGAAATGACCGGGATGACTGACAACCTGTCGGATCAGGACATTGCTGATATCGCCGCTTATTATTCCAGCCAGTCTGCCTCGACCGGTGCGGCAGATCCTGAGCTCCTGGAAAAAGGCAAGCTGTTGTATCAGGGCGGGAATGCGGCCAAGGGTATTCCTTCCTGCATGGGCTGTCATGGTCCTGCCGGTAAGGGTATTGCCACGGCGGGCTTCCCTCGTCTGGCTGGCCAGCATGCGGACTATACCGCCAAGCAGTTGACTGCTTTCCGGGCAGGCATGCGAGAAAACGACCCGTCCGGCATGATGCGTGGCGTTGCGGCCAACATGAGTGATGCCGAGATCGCTGCCGTATCCAGCTATATCCAGGGCCTGTACTGAGCAGGCCTTTCGTTATGGGAGGAATCGCTTTGCTGAAGCCGGTTTTCGGTCGTTTCGTGTTTGTGGGGTTGCTGTTGCTGACTTGCGTAACGCAGGCTCAGGAAGTCACTTTTGTGGCAGGCAAGGACTATAAGATACTGAGTACCCCGGCGCCGGTTGCCGACCCCTCCAGAATCGAGGTTGTTGAAGTCTTCTGGTACGGCTGCCCGCACTGCCGGAATCTCAACCCACTGATTACCCAATGGGAGAAGCAACTGGCAGATAATGTCAGCTTTGAATTGCTTCCTTCCGCTGGTAACCGAGCTTCGCGTGTCCACGCCAAGGCCTTTTATGCGGCGCGCGCGCTGGGCGTAAAGGACACCATGCACGACGCCCTGTTTAACGCGCTGGCGCTCGACAAAAAGCCCTTGGGAACTGAAGATCGCATGATCGAGTTCTTTGTAGCGCAGACCGGCGTGGATGAGAGCACGGTCCGGAAGGTTTTCGATTCCGTGGGTATTCAGACCCGCGTCGAGGCAGCCTATAAACGTGCCATCGCGTATCAGGCCCAGTATGTTCCGGCGCTGGTAATTAATGGCAAATACCGTGTGGATTCCGGTGACGCTGGTTCATTTCCTCGTATGCTGGCGATAGCTGACTATCTTATAGATAAAGAGCGTCAACAGAAGCCTTGATATCGGGAGATGACGCATGCGTCGCTGGGTCTCCAAGCTGCGGGAAAAAGTACGGGATAATGAAACCTTTCCCTCGCCTGCAGTTATGGGGCACCTTCCTTGTGAACCCTTCCCGGAACACCGGCACATCCGCCTGATTACATTCAACATTCAGGTTGGCATCAACACAGCTTCCTACCGACACTATCTTACCCGAAGTTGGCAGCACTTTTTGCCCAGTGAGCAGCGCCTGCGCAATCTGGATCGTATCGCTGTGCTGCTCAAGCAATATGATATCGCGGCTCTGCAGGAATGCGATGGGGGCAGCATACGCAGCGGTCATGTCAATCAGGTGCAGTACCTGGCGGAGCGTAGCGGTCACCCTTTCTGGTATCAGCAGCTGAATCGTAACCTCGGGCGATTTGCCCAGCACAGCAATGGCCTTCTAAGCCGCTTTTCCCCGCTCTCGGTGGAGGAGGTGCAGTTGCCGGGACTGATTCCAGGGCGTGGGGCAATTCTGGTGCGCTATGGTCTGGAAGAAAATCCGCTGGTGCTGGTGATCGTGCACCTGGCATTGGGTGCAAGAACGCAGCGTCAGCAAATCGAGCATCTGGTGGAGCGTATTCAGGGCTACCGGAATCTGGTGTTTATGGGGGACTTCAACGCCCATGCAGATCGGTTGCTGGGGCAGACGGCGCTGAGTCGCCTGAACCTGGAGCCTCTGCCGGAGCATACCAAGAGTTTTCCAAGCTGGCGCCCGGAACGTGGTCTTGACCACATCCTGGTCAGTGGGCACCTGTCCATCCGTAATGCGGGCGTAGTGCGCTTCCCGGTTTCTGATCATCTGCCTGTGGCTCTGGATATCGCCCTTCCCGACGCCTAGAGCGTTTACCTGATCTTGATTGTTGCAGGCATAAAAAAACCCGCCGTGGCGGGTTTTATCAGCTCAGGATCAATTACTTGATCTTGGCTTCTTTGTACATCACGTGCTTGCGAACAACCGGATCAAACTTCTTGATCTCCATTTTTTCCGGCATGTTGCGCTTGTTTTTGGTCGTGGTGTAGAAGTGTCCAGTCCCTGCAGAGGATACCAGTCTGATCTTGTCACGCATCGCGGGGCTCCTTAGATCTTGTTGCCTTGGGCACGCAAATCCGCAAGAACGGTTTCGATACCCTTTTTATCGATGATACGCATGCCTTTGGTGGACACTCGCAGTTTTACAAAGCGTTTTTCGCTCTCAACCCAGAACCGGTGGGTCTGAAGGTTCGGCAGAAAACGACGCCGTGTCTTGTTGTTTGCGTGGGAAACATTGTTCCCTGTCAGCGGCTTTTTGCCGGTGACCTGACATACTCTTGACATTGAAATCGCCTCCGACCCCTTGGGGCCTATCAATAACGGCACTCGGCCGCTCTGTTCGTAACAACCTTAGCCAGCCAGGCTCTCTGATCCGGAGGGTTTGTCAGGCGACAAACGGGTGCACCGGCCGGGGAAGGCTGAACCAATAATTTTGAGCGCGACTTTATACCAGATTCGTGCTCGTGAAGCAAAGAAGTTTGATAAAAAACCATCAAAGCAGGCCTTTTTCCGCGAGAGAGCAGGTTTGGTTCCCGCCAATGATCAGGTGATCCAGTACGCGAACGTCGATGCCTTCCAGAAAAGTCTTCAGTTGCCGGGTCAGGCTGATATCGGCCGAACTTGGTTCGCAGCATCCGGAAGGGTGGTTATGCGCAAACAGTAGGGCGGCGGCGTTGTGGTGACAGGCGCGTTTGACGATCTCTCGCGGGTAGACCTGGGCGGAGTCGATGGTCCCCCGGAAGAGCTCCTCGCAGGCAATGACCCGGTGCTGGTTGTCCAGGAAAACCGTGACAAACACCTCTTGCTGCCGGTGCCCCAGCGTGCTGACCAGGTAGCTGGCCGCCGCATCCGGGCTGCGCAGTGCAGAGCCTTTGACCATTTCGTCCCTTAGACTGCGCCGGCTGAGCTCCAGAGCCGCCTGCAACTGGGCATATTTTGCCTCACCCAGCCCTTTGGTCTGGCAGAAGCTCTGGCAGGACGCGGCGGCCAGTTTGCCAATACCCTGAAATTCATCGAGCAGTTTCTGCGATAGCTGAATGGCGCTCATGCCGGGTACGCCGGTGCGCAAACAGATAGCCAGGAGTTCGGCATCGCTGAGGGCGTCCGGACCCAGTTGCAGAAGTTTTTCACGCGGGCGCAAGTGAACCGCCCAGTCTGATATGGCCATATGATCTCCCTATCCTATGGTTAGCATCCGTGCTATGGGGATGCTATCTTAACTCTATTAAGTGGTTGACGGAACGGGAACAAATAAGTCGATGCGGGTGTTGTTGGGCGTTACCGGAGGCATAGCGGCTTACAAGGCTGCAGAGCTGACCAGGGAATTGGTTCGGGGCGGCGTTGAAGTTCAGGTTCTGATGACCGGAGGTGCGCAGTCATTTGTGACGCCGCTCACATTTCAGGCCTTGAGTGGCCGGGCTGTACGGACCACGCTGCTCGACCCGGACGCCGAGATGGGCATGGGACACATCGAACTGGCGCGCTGGGCTGATCTGATCCTGATTGCTCCGGCAAGTGCCAATACCCTGGCACGCATCGCGGCCGGTCTCGCTGATGACTTGCTGGGAACTGTGTTGCTGGCCTCTGAAGCGCCTTTGTGGCTGGCTCCGGCCATGAATCAGGCCATGTGGCGTAACCCCATGACCCAGAACAACGTGAGGGCCATTCAGGCCCTGAGGCCGGATTGCCAGATCATTGAGCCCGACTCGGGTGAACAGGCCTGCGGAGACGTGGGACCGGGTCGCATGCCGGAACCGGAAGAACTGGCCCGGCGGGTGCTGACCTGGCAGCGGGATTCTGGTGTTGGCAGGCCGGAAAACGGACCTGTCAGAGATCTGCTTGGGCTGCGTATCGTGCTGACGGCAGGGCCAACCCGTGAGCGCCTGGATCCGGTGCGTTATCTGAGCAACGACAGCAGTGGCAAGATGGGATATGCCCTGGCTGCGGCAGCGCAGCAACGGGGTGCGCAGGTTACGCTGGTCAGCGGCCCGGTCAGCCTGGCTCCGCCGGCTGGTGTGGAGGTGGTTCCGGTCGAGTCAGCCTGCGACATGCTGGAGGCCGTCCGCACGGTACTGCAGCGGGTGGATGGTGCGGACTGGTTCGTGTCTGCAGCTGCGGTGGCCGATTACCGGCCACAAACCAGTGCCACCCAGAAACAGAAAAAACAGGGTGACGCCGGTCTGACTCTGTCGCTGGTCCAGAATCCCGATATTCTGGCGACGGTGACTTCAGCCAGACAGGCCCGGTTGACGGTGGGGTTCGCCGCGGAAACAGAGAACCTTCTGGAACACGCCCGTGCCAAACGCCAGCGCAAGGGTGTGGATCTGATCGTGGCCAATAATGTCAGTCGACCGGACATAGGCTTCAACAGTGATGAAAACGAAGTCTGGATCGTGTCTGCAGCGGATGAAACCCTGGTTTCCCGTCAGAGCAAAACGGCGGTGGCCGACAAGATTCTGGATGCCGCGCTGGCGGCTGATCGGCTCAAACGTAATATTGAGGAGACCGTGTGAGGCCTGTCATTGAGTACAAGATTCTGGATTCCCGGATAGGTTCTGAAATACCACTTCCACACTACGCTACCGAAGGGTCTGCGGGTATGGATGTCAGAGCCTGCTTTGAAAGCAACTATCGTCTGGCGCCGGGCGAAAGCGTACTGATTCCCACCGGGATTGCCATTCACGTGGCCGACCCGTCACTGGCGGCCGTGTTGCTGCCGCGTTCCGGCCTCGGACACAAGCACGGCATAGTACTGGGCAATCTGGTGGGACTGATCGACAGCGACTACCAGGGGCCATTGATGGTTTCCTGCTGGAACCGCGGGCAGGAAGCCTATGAGATTGAAGTGGGCGAACGCATTGCCCAGATGGTGTTTGTGCCTGTGGTTCAGGTGGGGCTGAAACAAGTAAGTGAGTTCGAGGAAAGTACCCGGGGAACGGGTGGATTCGGTTCGACAGGAACGGCCTGACCGGAATTGTCCCTGGGGATGCAGACTTCCGGAACACTAAGGCATATGCCAGAAAGGGGATAGCGAGTTGGCAAAGAAAACCACAGCCAGTCTGGGCGCTGGAAAAATCTACCTGATCGCGGCAGTTGTGGCCGCCGCCTTGTTTGCCGTGATCTGGTTTCTGGGCCAGTCCCTGGTCAGTGGGCCAGCCAAGGAATCAGCACTGCGGGAATCGGATCAGAGTCGCCTGATAGCGGCTGCATCTCTTGTGGATGCCCGCTTCCAGCTGCTGGCCACAGCGACACAGGGGTTCGCGGTGGCCGCTGCCGAAAGCGGCCTTGCCGGGCAGACTTCCGAAGACTGGAGAAACCTGTTCCAGCAGATCCTTCCTGCGGGTCAGCGGGCGGTAGTATTCCAGAAAGGGCGAATCAGCCGGGACCAGCATCCGGAATATCCTGTCAGCTTCGCCGCCATAGAGATGCTGAGAGCGGCCGAGTCCGGCGCTGAAACCGACCCCGTAGCCTTTCTGACGCCTGCAAAGCAGTGGGCCATACAGCAGGCGGCAGCCCTCCGTGGCAAGAATGGCGAGATCAGCGGTACTGTGCTGACGATCGTGGACGGCAGTTTTCTGGTGGAGCCGTTGAAGTCCCTGGAAGGTGGCTCCCTTGCCCTTCTGCAGCTTGTCGACGGCCGTGAGACGCCGGTATGGCAGGCCGGTAACGGTACCCGGGATGCGGTCAGCCGCGCGGTTGGGCGCAATGGCTGGCAAGTCAGCCTGCAGGGCAATGATCCGTCCGGTGGCCAGGACGGTCTTCTGTCTCTTGTTCTGCTGGTCGTCGGGGCGCTCGTCTGTGCCCTGGGCGGGTTGGCGGTTTGCATGGTGCTGGGGCGTCAGGCCGGCGCTGACATTTCAGCATTGACAGCCTTCGCCAGTCACCTCCTCGGTGGTGGCAAGGATGCCCAGGTGAAAACCCGGTTTCCTCTCACGCTGCATGGGGTAAACCTGTTGCGTCAGCAGCGGAAGGCGGTAAAAATACCGGCCAAAACGCCGGCAGTGGGCAATCTGGTCGACGAAGAAGCGGCCGTGGCGGGTGGCAGCCAGGCTGGCACTCAGGAGTCGTCAGGCCAGCCGCTGTTCAATCATGATGATGCACTCGACATTCTGGACAGCGATGATGATCTTCTGGGGCTGAGCCAGCCTGATGACGGCGGAAGCTCGGTCGAGGGCTATGGCCTCGAAGAAGTTGAGTCGGTGGATGTGGATCCCGGTCTGTTCCGGGCCTACGACATCCGTGGCCTTGTTGACCAGTCACTGACGCCTGCAGTGGTCACCGAGATCGGGCGCTCCATCGGCAGTGATGCGCTCTCGCGTGGACACAGCAGTTGTTGCGTGGGCCGTGACGGGCGGCTGAGCAGTCCTGCGCTGGCCTCTGCGCTTATCGAAGGGCTGTCGGGTACAGGCCTGAATGTGATTGACCTGGGAATGGTGCCGACCCCGTTACTGTACTTCGCGGTGGAGCACCTGCAGGTAGGGGCTGGCGTGATGGTGACCGGCAGCCACAATGCTGCGGGTTATAACGGGCTGAAAATTGTGCTGGAGGGGCAGGCTCTCTCCGGCGAACCGATACAGGCACTGCTGAAGCGCATCCAGACCCGATCCTACGAGCAGGGGCACGGAGAGGTGAGCCGGCAGGACATGCTCCAGGCCTATGTGGATGCGGTTGTGGCGGATATTGCCGTGGCGGCGCCACTCAAGGTCGTGGTTGATGCCGGCAATGGCGTGGCAGCCGAGGTGGCACCTCAGTTGCTCGAAGAGCTTGGCTGCGAGGTCATTCCACTGAATTGTGAAGTGGATGGTAACTTCCCTGCCCATCCGCCGGATCCGGGTAAACCGGAGAACCTTCAGGGGCTGATAGACCGCGTGCTTCAGGAAGGTGCTGATCTGGGTGTGGCCTTCGACGGAGACGGGGACCGCATTGCCCTGGTTTCAGAAAGCGGAAAGATTATCATGCCTGACCGCCTGCTGATGTTGTTCGCGAAGGATGTGGTGTCGCGTAACCCGGGTGCAGATGTGCTTTTCGATGTAAAATGCAGCCGCAATCTCAACGCCCTCATTTCTCGCTACGGAGGGCGGCCGATCATGTGGCAGTCCGGCCATTCCGTGATGAAAGCGAAGATGAAAGAGACCGGTGCCCTGCTGGCTGGCGAGCTCAGTGGGCACATATTTTTCAAAGAGCGCTGGTACGGCTTCGATGACGGGGTCTATGCTGCTGCCCGCCTGCTTGAGATACTTGGTATTGAAGAAGGGGGCACGGATGCCGTCTTTTCGGAGTTTCCGGATGACCCGGCAACTCCTGAGATCGTTGTACCGATGGCCGACGAGCACAAGTTTACCCTGGTCGAGCGCTTGCAGGAGGATCCCAACTGGGGGGGGGCTACCGTCACGACGATGGATGGTGTGCGTGCCGAATTTGCGGATGGCTGGGGGCTTTGCCGGGCCTCAAATACCGGGCCGGCGCTCACGTTGCGCTTTGAGGCAGAAAGTGAAGAGTCGCTGGCTCGCATACAGGGCTTTTTCAGGGACAAGCTACTGAAGCAGGCGCCGGATCTCGAACTGCCCTTTTAAGGGCCGGAATTCAGGATAGACAGGAAAACCAGTGTCAATGTTAGACAGAGAGTCAGCGGTTCAGGTCGCCACCGTATTAAGCAAGGCGCTCCCCTATATTCAGCGTTTCAGCGGCAAGACCGTGGTCATCAAATATGGTGGCAACGCCATGACCGACGAAGACCTCAAGCGCAGCTTCGCCCGCGATGTGGTGATGATGAAGCTGGTCGGGATCAACCCGATTGTGGTTCATGGCGGAGGCCCCCAGATCGGGGACCTGCTGGAGCGTCTGCAGATCAACTCGCATTTCGTGAATGGTATGCGTGTCACCGACAGTGCCACCATGGATGTGGTGGAGATGGTGCTTGGCGGGCAGGTTAACAAAGAGATTGTTTCCCTGATCAACCGGAATGGGGGCAAGGCTATCGGTCTGACCGGGAAAGACGCCGACTTTATCCGGGCCCGGAAACTGGAAGTCACGCGGGCCACGCCGGACATGCAGAAGCCGGAAATTATCGACATCGGTCATGTCGGTGAGGTGGCATCCATCCGCGTTGAGGTGATCGAACTGCTGACCCGGGGTGACTTTATTCCGGTGATCGCGCCGATTGGTGTGGGTGAGGACGGTGCTTCCTACAACATCAATGCAGATCTGGTGGCTGGAAAGGTGGCCGAGGTACTACAGGCGGAAAAACTGATCCTGCTGACCAATATCGCCGGGCTGATGGACAATGAAGGCAAGGTTCTGACCGGTCTGAGTGCCGCACAAGTGGATGGACTGATTGCGGACGGTACCATTCATGGCGGCATGCTGCCGAAGATCGGGTGTGCCCTGAGTGCCGTGAAGGCGGGCGTGAATAGTGCCCATATTATTGACGGCCGGGTGCCTCATGCCACCTTGCTGGAAATTTTTACCGATGAAGGTGTCGGCACCCTGATCACCCGGAAAGGTGCCTGACGGATGCTGAAGCGTCTCCTGCCTCTTGCGGTCTTCGCTCTGGTGATCTGGGGAGGGGCCAAGGCTTGGGTCTATTTCCAGACCCAGCAGTGGCTGGCGGCGGTACAGGAAACCTATGCACTGCAAGGGGCCCTGGATCATGGCTGGATCGGATCCTCGCTGATTGACGGCGAAGTCATCATTCACGACCTGGAAATCAGGCCTTTCCGTCTGAAAGATACGCTCTCTGCAGAAAAGGCGCGGTTCCGTTTCGGTAATCGTCTGGCTCTGCTGTCGCTTCCGGTGAGCCGCAACGCCGGTTCCGGTCTCCCGTCACGGATACGGGTTGAACTGGAAGGGCTGCAGCTTCCGCTGAGCCGCAACTGGCAGTCAATTCTGTCGCTGCCTGAAGCCCTGATCGAGCTGACCCATGCCCCTTGCGGCCCGCTGCAGACTTCGAGTGTTGAAGGGTTTGAGCAGCTGGGCTATGACAGCCTGCAGGGCAGCGCTGACCTGCGCTGGCGCCCCATGGGCGACGCGGATGAAGGCTACCGGATCCGGCTTGACCTGCAACTGGAGGAGCTGGCAGAGATCGGTCTGGGCGTTTCACTGAGTCGTCTGCCATTTTCTCCGGATTCTGCACCAGAAGCAGCAACGGACAGGCAGCCGCCTGCCTTCTACGGTGCAGAGCTGGCGCTTGAAGACCGTGGCCTGCAGGAGCGCATTGCCGTACTTTGTGCACCCAGGCAGGGTCTGGCCCGCTCAGCTTACCCGGCAGCCTTCCTGAGGCAGTGGCAGAACCGTGCTGCAGATCTGGGTATGACCTTCAGTCCGGGTATTCTTCGGGCCTTCGGCCAGTATTTCGCCGGAGGGCATTCCCTGAATCTGAGTGTCAAACCCGGGCAGGATTTTGACTACGCCCTGATGGCCATGGTGCCCGCTGAATCTGTCAGCCAGCAGTTGCCGCTGAGCCTGAAGCTGGACAATCAGGGTGTGCTGGATACCTACTATGAAATTGAATTCGGCAAACTGCTGAACAAGCTTTATCCACCTGAGCCGGTCGCCCCTCCCGAGGAGGAGCCTGAACCTGCTCCGAAAGCCTTGCCAAGGCAGTATGAGGACTTCCCGCTGGAAGAACTCGACACGCTGGGGCAGCTTCCTGTGCGGGTCGAGCACCGCAACGGCAAGGTCACCACAGGGATCCTGGATTCAGTGAGTGCGGGTTCTATCGACGTCAGTGTGCCGATGGCGAGCGGGGATGTGGTCTTTCATATCCGCCGTCGCGATATTGTATCTCTTCAGGTCTACCGATGAAGCCTACTTCCAACGCTACGATGCCGGATCTCAGAACGGCAGTAGCCGAACTGATTGCCTGCCCGTCGATCAGCAGCACTCAGAGCAGCTGGGATCAGGGCAACCGCCAGGTTATTGAGCGCTTACATTCCTGGTGCGAAAGCCTGGGCTTCCGCTGTGAAACGCTGCCAGCGGGAACGAACCCCGACAAGCTAAACCTGATCGCCCGGGCCGGGCCGGAAATTCCCGGGCGGGGACTGGTACTGAGCGGACACGCGGATACCGTGCCCTATGATGCGGACCGCTGGTCCAGCGATCCTTTCCGGCTGACCGAGCGCGACAACCGCTGGTACGGACTGGGCGCGACGGATATGAAGTCTTTCTTTGCCCTGGCGCTGGACGCAGCCCGTGATGCGCTCCCACATCTCAAAGCACCTCTGACGCTGGTTGCAACCGCAGATGAGGAATCCACCATGGAAGGGGCCAGGACGCTGAAGGACAAGCTGCCGGGCCTGGGTGAGGCGGTGATTATCGGCGAGCCCACCGGTTTGCAGCCGATCTATGCGCACAAGGGAATTCTGATGGAGGAGTTGGCTATCGAAGGGCGTTCCGGGCATTCCTCGGAGCCTCAGCTGGGCAGCAATGCCATTGATGCCATGCAACAGGCGATTCAGCGCCTGGACAAGCTGAGAACCGGCTGGCGCAGTCGCTATCATACAGCTCACTATTCAGTACCATCGGCGACCCTGAACTTTGGCTGTATTCACGGCGGAGACAACCCCAACCGCATCTGTGCCCAGTGCCGTCTGCAGTTTGATGTGCGGCTGGTGGCCGGGCTGGAGCCGGCGCGCGCCCGGGAGGAAATATACGAAGCCCTTTCCGGTATTGAGCGCGAATGTGATGTCAAACTCAGTTTTACCCCACTGTTCAAGGGGGTGTCGGCGTTTGAGTCAGATGCAGATTCGCTGCTCATCAGGGAGCTTAGCCGTCACAGCGGGATGTCTGCCGGAACTGTCGCCTTTGCCACAGAGGCGCCCTTTTTCCAGCAGGCGGGGATGTCAACGGTTGTCTGGGGCGCGGGAGATATTGCGCAGGCCCACCAGCCGGATGAATTCCTTGGGCTGGACCGTATCAAGCCCGCATTGCAGACACTTCAGTCGATGATTCGTCTCTATTGCATCGATACGCCGGCTGTCTCAGGGGAGGCTGCTGATGCCTGAAAAACTGCCGGTGGATTCTGTCCACTGGTTCCGCCAGTCGGCGCCCTACATTCACTTTCACCGCGGTAAGGTAGTGGTGATACTGCTGACCGGTGAAACCCTGGCGAGTGCCACCATTCGCCCGCTGGTGCAGGATATTGGTCTGTTACACAGTCTGGGGCTGCGCGTTGTCCTGGTCTTCGGGGCCAGGCCGCAGATTGATGCGCGCTGTCGGGAAGCGGGGGTGGAAATCCGTTTTCATCGTGGCATGCGGGTGACGGATGCCGCGACTCTCAACTGCGTCACAGAGGCTGTCGGTCGTATCCGTACCGAGCTGGAAGCACAGCTCAGCCTGGCATTGGTCAACTCTCCTCTCTATGGGGCCGACCTGAGGGTTTGCAGTGGTAACTATGTGCTTGCCCAGCCTTCGGGCGTGGTTGATGGTGTTGATCTGGGGCATACGGGCGTGGTGCGTCGTATCCGGGCTGGGGATATTCTGGCCCAGCTGCAAAGTGGCCAGATTGTCATGATTCCGACTCTGGCCTATGCCAGCACCGGTGAAGTATTCAATGTCTCCTGTGAGGATCTGGCCTCCTCGGTGGCCATGGCCCTGCGCAGTGAGAAGTTGATCCAGTTCGGCGCGGAGCCGGGAATTCTGGATGATAAACAACAGCTGATCCGGGAGTTGTCGGTGGATGCCGCCCTGCAGAGGCTGGACGCCGATGCGGCTGATGACGGCCTTTCCCGGCGCATCATGGCAGCCTGTCGCGCGGTTCAGCACGGGGTACCTCGCGCGCACATTCTCAGTTATGAAGAAAATGGCGCCTTGCTGCAGGAGCTCTTTACCCGCGATGGCTGTGGCACTCTGATTTCAAACAATGATTATGACCGGCTGCGCTGGGCTACGCCCAAGGATGTGGCCGGCATTCGCCGTCTGATCGAGCCGCTCGAAGCGGCCAAGGTACTGGTCAAACGTTCCACCGAACAGCTGCAGAAGGAAATATCCCGGTTTGTGGTGGAAGACCGGGACGGGCTGATTGTCAGCTGTGCAGCCCTGCACTTTTTTGAGAACGAAGCCTGTGCCGAACTGGCCAGTGTGGCGGTGGACCCTCAGTACCGCGGCAGTGGCCGGGGCGACCGTATTCTCGAATATGCGATTGCAGAAGCGCGCAAGAAAGGCATGCTGACCCTGTTCGTACTGACCACGCAAACCGCCCACTGGTTTATCGAGCGTGGCTTTCGGGCAGCCAGCGTCAGTGAGTTGCCGGTAGCACGTCAGCAGATGTATAACCTGCAACGGAATTCCAAAGTCTTTATCTATTCGCTGTAGCTTCGGTGGCGAGAGCTTCCAGCGTGGACTCACGGGTTTCAGCGCTCATGGCGGCCAGCGTCTCGGACCACTGGTAGAAAGCGCTGTAATCATTTCCGAGTTTTTCAAACTGATAGCGCAGGGCGGGTACCCAACGGTAATAGTTGCTCACACTCACCAGTCTGGCATTGTTCAGGGGTTGTGAAATCCAGCGACGGAATGGCGCAAGGGGCTCACTGCGGGTCAGATAGCGGGAACGGAAGCCATCGAATATGGCCTGTTTTTCTGCATCAAGGTCGACGGACTGGCCTGGCGGACCGATGCCGGTTCCGTCTGCTCTGGCATAGAGCGCCCGCAGCTGGGCCAGCGCAGAATCCAGTTCCTCAAAAAACACAGGGTCTTCCCGGCGCTGTGAGTGAGCCAGCGGGCTCTGCTGCCGATGCGAATAATCGCGCACACCGGCTTCTGCCACCACAGTTGCCCAGCTTTCGTTAAAAACTGTGTCGCCGGGCACGTACAGCTGGCGGTGGGCCAGTTCATGCAGTAACAGGTCGGTATAGGCTGCAGCAGGGATGTCGGAAAAGGTACTCAGTACCGGGTCTTCGAACCAGCCCAGCGTGCTGTAGGCCCTGACGCCATAAAGATATACGTCATAGCCAGCTTCCTCCAGCTGCTGGCTTTCTGCGGCAGCCATGGACTCGTCAAAAAAACCCTTGTAGCGGGTACATCCGGCGATCGGGAAGCACCATTCCCGGGCAGACAGCGAATAGCGCGGCGCTGCGACGAGGTTCCAGACCACGTAGGGCCGTTTCAGGTCAGCGTAAGTCCGGTAGGCTTCCCCGGTCTCCATTTCCATGTGAGTTTCTGCAAATGCCAATATCTTCGGGGTGTGGCTAATATTGCGCCGGGTCTGGGCGGACAGGTTCGGGTCTTCCAGGGCTTCCGCAAGCGGCTGCCGGGCCTGAAGCAGATCCCACTGCCCCATAGCCGCCTGGTGGTAGAATCGCAGGCTGGCGCACCCACTGAGCAGGGGGAGCAGCAGTGCCGGAATTATAAAACGGGAAAGCATAGTCACATTCGCAAACCACGGGCGAGGCACTATACTTAAACCGTTTATACACGCTTTATCAAGGACAGGGCGTCCAGGCCCGGCACAAGAACCGCCCAAGAAATCAGAGTCGATGTCAGAAAACAGAAGCCAGGGACGGGAACGGCGTTCCAGTGTCAGAAAGGCCATCAGTCTCGCTGCCGAGCTTGTGCTGGGTGAACGGGTAACCGTGCGGGCCCGGCTCGAGGACTTCTGTGCCGAAGGTGTTTATGCGACATTCGCCCAGGAATCTCTCAGTGAGATTGAAGCGGCTGGAGTGGCCGTTGGTTCACAGGTTCACTTGAGATTCACCACCCGAAACCCGACCCGGCTGCACGATCTGTATGTCGAAGTTCGCCGGATCGTCAGTGGCGGTCTGGGGGGCATGTTTGTCGGGGACAATTCGAAAGCGATCGGTGCCCTGATTGAAAACTGTGGCAGTGCGCCGCTTTCCTCTGCCTCGGCCGGAGACGGGCTGCAGACCCGCTCGCTGGTACTGCGACGTTGTGAAAAGCTCCTGGTTCAGCATCTCTCCCCTCTCATGGACAGCTACCTGACAAGGTTGCCTGAGGCATTTGATGAGGAAATCCAGAATGCCTCAACCGATACCAAGCGCACGAAACTGGTCGATGCGCGTATTGTCCTGAAATCCCAGCTGGGCATATTCAAGAACCAGTTCTTGCGACTGATCAGCGACGATGTGCTGGCCAGGGCACAGAGCGAGCGGGACGGAGGGAGCGCACGCCAGGGGGAACTGAGCTATGAGAACCTGACCCTGGTTGATAAACAGGTTTTTGAAGACTGGCTGACCATCAAGGTGATGATCACCAAGGCCGAGACTGCCTATCGGGATCATCTGCTGCAGCTGACCATGCGCCTCGATGCACTCGGCCTGCGTTCCAGCCGTGGCTACAGCAACCCGCTGGGGCCTCCCCTGATCTGCCATGCCTTGCGCGACACGCTGATGCAGTTGCACTTGGCTGCCAGTGCAGAACGCGTCTGCCTGAGACTCTTCGAAGAGCAGGTCATGACTCAGTTGGAAGATCTGTATGAAGACCTGAATGGGGCCATGATCCGCGCGGGGGTCCTGCCCAACCTGAATGTGAGTCAGTACTTTTCCAAGCCGAAGAATCCAGCCGTTAGTCGCGACAGTCAAAGGCCACCTGCTTCGCAAACACCAGCAGTGGCCCCAAGGCCTGCACCGGAAGGTGCCAGCAAAATGCGCCTCCCTGCGGCCGCTGGAAGCAGCCCGGGGGCAAGCCAGAAGACTGACCCTGTCCTCACAGCGGCCGGGCAGGCGAGGGCAACAGGCCCATCCGAAAATACAGCCTTGCCCTCGGCCTTGCGCTCTGACCTCAGTGCCGCGGAGGCCAGTGTTCGCGCGGCGCAGTATCTTTTTGGCCTGTTGAAAAGCGGCCAGAACTGGCAGGGTAAGGTGCGGCAAAGAAGTCAGTTTCCGGCGGAAACCGAGGCACCGGCCTACAGTAATCAGGAAGTGCTGGAAAACCTCAGGGAAGTGCAGACCATTCCGTTGACCTTCAGTGCAGAAACCGGGGTGATTGATCGCACGACATTGCGCGACCGGATGCACCAGTTGTTGACACAGCGGGAAGAAACCCTGAAGGCGCTGTCCGGTACTCAGGATCAGGCACTGGAAGTGGTCGACCGTTTCTTTGCCAGTGTCCTGAAAAATCCCAAGATCACTGATACAGCGAAAACCCAGATCAAGGGGCTGGAACTGCCGGTCTTGAAACTGGTCATGCGCGATCCGGCCTTTTTCAGGAATGCCGATGCGATTCCCCGACAGGTCATTAATCGCATCGCCCAGCTCGGCATGAAAAGCGGGCGTACCCCGAAAGCATTTACCGATCGCATCAATCAGCACGTCGCCCGCATCCAGGCGGAGTATGACAATGACCCTTCGGTGTTTGAGGATGTGCTGGGCGACCTGGATTCGATGCTTGAGCGCCAGAACCTGCTGTACCGGCGCAACGTCGAGCGCGTGGCGGCGGCTGCCGAGGGTCAGCAAAAAATTGCACTGGCAAAAGATGCAGTGCGCAACGCGCTGGATAAACGGCTGAGCGGAAAGCGCGTGCCTAAAGCAGTGCTGACCCTGGTGAACGGCGGATGGCGGGATCTCCTGTCTCTTTGTTACATCCGGTTGGGAGCGGAAAGCCGTGAATGGAGTGAGCACCTCCAGGTGATTGACGAACTGCTGCGCTATGCCGATGACCGCGACTATGCGCTCAACTTGCCGGAGATTCTGCGCATGATTCAGGAAGGTCTGAGCAGTATTTCTTCCAACCAGATACCCAGCGGCCACATCCGGGATGAGCTCAAACAGTTTCTGACCAGTCGCGATGGCTCGGAAATCGAATGGGTGGCAGTGGAAACCGAGGAAGATACCCCGGTCGACCCGTCGATCCGGCAGGTGCAGGATTCAAGACGCAAAAGCCTGCAGCGCTGGCTGGTCAGGGCGCAGCGATTGCAGCCCGGCGACTGGCTGCGTCTCGACCGCGAGAATACGGATCCGGACTTTGTTCGTCTGGTCTGGGTCGGAGAGGATCATAGCCGTTATGTATTCGTAAACCATCAGGGTATGAAGGTCATTGACCTGGATGCCTATACGCTGGCGGCCTACCTGCAGAAAGGCATTGCCATTGTTGAGGTGGAGCCGGAAAGAACGCTGGTCGATGAAAGCCTGGATGAAATGGTTAAAGGCCTGTATGAGCAGCTGAACTTTGTTTCCACTCATGACGAGCTGACCGGGTTGATGCAGCGCAAGGAGTTTGAGCGCCAGATCGCCCTGTACCTCGATGCGGAGGGAGGGCAGAGTGCAGTCTCCCTGATCCTCGTCAGCCTGAGCCAGTTCCGTTTTGTAAACGACTCTCAGGGGTTGGAGGCGGGTGACAAAGCCCTGAAAGACATTGCCCGCATACTCCGGGCCTTTGTCGGCGATGACCGTCATCTGTGTCGCTTTGGGGGGGATGAATTCCTGATGCGCTGCGAGTCCCCGGCCGCCTCACCGGCAGATCAGATTCACCGGGCCCTGGATCAGTACCGGCTCAAATGGCGAAGCCAGTCTGTCGATGTCAAAGCCTGCATTGGCTATGTGGATGCCCCTGCCGGAACACGTGATGTGAAGGAACTGATCATGACGGCAGAAACTGCCGTTCGGGCCGCCCGGGCGCGCGCGCCTGATGCGATCGAGGGGCACTCGCTGGACGAGAACCTTCAGGCCAGACGTGAAGCCATAGCCAGTCAGGTCGCCCAACTGGATCGCCGGCAGGCTGATGAAAAGATCCTGCTACGTAGCCAGAAAATCATTCCTCTACACAGCAAAACCCGCATGGGGACACAGTATGAGATTCTGCTTAGTGTCTACGACAGTCAGGGCAACCTGATTCCGGCTGCCGATTTTGTGCGTGCCGCCGAAGATTATCAGCGTATGCAGATGGTCGATCGCTGGGTGGTGGGTCATGTGCTGGACTGGATGAAAGACAACAAGCGACAGATCGAAGCCATGGGCGGCGTGTGCATCAACCTGTCTGGCCACAGCCTGAATGATGAAAAGCTGCTTGAGTTCATTTTCGAGCGACTCACGCAGTATGACGTGCCGCTGGACAAAATCTGTTTCGAGATCACCGAAGCGGCAGCGATCACCAATACTCACGATATTGCCGAGTTCATCCAGGAGCTGCAGGAATACGGTTGCCGTTTCTGTCTCGGGCACTTCGGGTCCGGCATTTCCTACCAGTTGCTGAAGCGCCTGCCCGTGGACATGATCAAAGTGGATGGCACCTACATGCGGGAAATAGACAAAGACAGCAACGATCGCATGATGGTTCGATCCATGACCGAAATGGCCCACTATCTGGGGCGTGAGATCATTGCGCCTTTTGTGGAGTCACAGGAAATCATGGATACCGTCCAGGGCCTGGGCGTCGACTATGTGCAGGGCTACCACATCGAGCGGCCCAAATCTCTCACCAACTTCTAGCCGGGAAACCTGAATAGCCTGCGAGTCTGATGGTCCGGTTGGCGCGGCTGCTAAGGCTTATTCGTCATCCGGCTCATCACCTTCGGCGCTCTCGATACCCAGTTCCTTGATCTTTCTTGTCAGAGTATTCCGGCCCCAGCCCAGCAGAAGCGAGGCATCCCGTTTGCGCCCGGCAGTCTGCTTCAGGGCCGC
This sequence comes from Gammaproteobacteria bacterium, assembly GCA_030427465.1. Lineage (GTDB taxonomy): Bacteria > Pseudomonadota > Gammaproteobacteria > Pseudomonadales > Oleiphilaceae > JADJWY01. Next base: position 25,600 of record JAUIAZ010000005.1, read on the forward strand.
TTCAATCATGATACGTTCGAAAACGGGCACTGCAGTATCCAGCAGCCCGGTCTTGCCGGACCGCAATTCCTGATCCGCCCAGAACTTGAGGGCTTCCTGCCAGTCCTGATGCCCCTGCCGGCCCTGGGATTTCTTCTGCAGGTCTCCCGGCAGGTCTGCCACGTGAATTTCGCGGCCGGATGCCATGACGGTAAGCCAGCGGCAGGTATTCTCCAGCTGCCTGACGTTACCGGGCCAGGGCAGAGCACATAACTGGGCCTCGGCTTCTTCTGTCAGAACCTTGGTTTCCACATTCAGTTCGCTGGCGGCTTCCTGCAGAAAGTGCTGGGCAAGCCGGGGAATGTCCTCACGGCGTTCGGCGAGTTTTGGAAGGTGGATGCGGATGACATTCAGACGGTGGAAAAGATCCTCCCGGAACTGCCCCTGCTCCACCAGGGTTTCCAGATCCTGGTGAGTGGCCGCTATGATCCGGACATCCACCTTGATCGGCGTGGTTCCGCCAACCCGGTAGAACTCACCGTCAGCCAGCACCCTGAGCAGCCGGGTCTGGGTTTCCGCCGGCATGTCGCCGATTTCATCCAGGAAGAGCGTACCTCCGTTGGTCTGTTCGAAGCGCCCCTGACGCATACCGCCGGCACCGGTAAAGCTGCCTTTCTCATGGCCGAAGAGCTCTGATTCAATCAGGTCGCGGGGAATGGCGGCCATGTTCAGTGCGACAAACTCAGCGGAGGCCCGCGGGCTGTGCAAGTGCAGGGCGCGGGCGACCAGTTCCTTACCGGTACCGGATTCGCCATTGATCAGTACAGTGATGTTGCTGTGGGATAGCCGGCCAATCGCGCGGAAAACCTCCTGCATGGCGGGGGCTTCACCAATGATCTGGTTCTGGTTAGCCAGACCGGGTTCACCCGAAGTGGCGGCTACCTGCTTGCGATGAGCACGGCTGTGCTCAATGGCGCGGGAAACCAGCGTCACTGCATCATCAATGTCAAAGGGTTTGGGCAGATACTCAAAGGCACCGCTCTGATAAGACGAGACAGCACTGTCCAGATCGCTGTGAGCGGTCATGATAATGACAGGAAGGCCGGCGCATTTCTCGCGGATCTGGGATAGCAGCGTCAGACCGTCAATGCCTGGCATGCGGATATCACTGATGATGGCGTCCGGTGTTTCCCGGTCGAGCCGCTGTAGCAGGGGCTCGCCGGACTCGAAGGACCGGGTTCCAATATCGGATTGCTCGAGGGCTTTTTCCAGTACCCATCGGATGGAGCGGTCGTCATCGACAATCCAGACGTTGGCGGGGGTGCTCATTCAGAAGTCTCCAGAGGAATAAATACAATAAAATTGGTCAGGCCCGGCTCACTCTCGCACTCAACGAGCCCGGCATGCTGGCTGATGATGCTCTGTGTGATCGACAGGCCCAGGCCGGTGCCTTCGGCCCGCCCACTCACCATGGGGTAAAAGATGTTCTTGCGCAGGTTCTCAGGAATGCCCGGCCCGTTATCAATAATGTCCACCCTCAACACCAGACGGTAGCGAGAAGAGCCAATTGTGAACTGCCGCAGCGGGCGTGTGCGGATGGTCAACGTTGGTGTTGGGTGATCCGGCATGGATTGAAGCGCCTGCATGGCGTTGCGACAGATGTTCAGAAAAGCCTGGATCAGTTGTTCCTTGTCGCCCGGGAACTCCGGCAGGGATGGGTCATAATCCCGGACCAGTCTGATGGGGTGGTCGTTTTCCACTTCAATCAGCGACAGAATGCGCTCCAGAACCTCGTGGATATTCACGCTATCCATTTGCAGGGCCTGGTGGGGGCCTAGCATACGGTCCACCAGATTGCGGAGCCGATCGGATTCGGCAATGATGATTTCGGTAAAGTCTTTCTGATCCTCGTCCTTGAGTGCCCGACTCAGTAGCTGTGCGGCGCCTCGTATACCGCCCAGCGGATTCTTGATTTCATGTGCCAGCCCCCGGATCAGCATGCGGGAAGTGGCCTGGTTGGCCAACAGTTCTTCCTCCCGACTGATCCTCTGCAGCCGTTCGCGGGTGGAAATTTCCATCAGGATCCAGTCCGGATTCACGGCGGTGAAAGGTGCGGCAGTGTAGTCGATGAAAGCACGGTTACCTGAGGGCAGCAGGATTTCCACCTCCCGCTGTGTATAGGAGTGGCCGTGGCGAATGCACTCATCCAGCCCGGTCAGTTGTCCGGCCTGCTTGTTCAGCAGTTCAGATATGCCCGCTCCGTTGTTGCGTTGCCCGCTGACTTCCAGAATCATTTGGGCGGCTGCGTTGCTGTACTTCACTTCCTTGCTGAGGTCGAGCACCAGAATCCCGGTGGTCAGGTTGTCCAGAATTGGTGCCAGTTGTTTTGCGCTAAGCATGCTATTCCCCAATTTTGACAACTTGTAGCAAGTTTCAAACCAGAATGAAGCCAGGGCATTCCGGGTGAGCCCATTTTGGGTGCACACAGTCTGAACCCCGGCAATGACAGGCACTCTGCGGCAAAAGCCGGCGAAAGAAATGGAAGCCGTCAGACGAAATTGGGGCAGGTCAGAAGCCCGGGAGGCTGACTGCGCCTCAAGTATGCACCATTATAGTGCGTAATGGGTGGCGGTGCATGTGGAGGCGCCCGATTTGGGCGCACGGATCATAGAATGGCGGAAGGGCGGTGTATCGTAAAGGTCACTGGAGGGGCACTGATAATCACCTCGGAACTGTTGATGATCTCCAAACCCAGTTGATGGGTTCCCCGGTCGACATTGAGCAGGGTGTAGCTCGACAGTTCGGTGATGGCCATGACTTCCCCGTCCAGCGTCAGGCGGTAGCTGTGGCCCGGAAGCAGTTCAGGCTGGCTTTCGAAGATCACCTCCACGTTGCCGTCACCGGCGTGAAAGGCGCTGTCACTTTCCGGCCAGGTAATCCGCAGGGTTTTGTAGGGAGGCGGGGCAGGTTGCGCGGCTGCATCATCACTGTCTCCCTGGTCGTCCGGCCTGGCCGCCGGCTTGGGCATTTCGATGGTGGATATTGGCGCCACTTCAATCTTTTCGGCGCCCTCCCGATAGGTATCTGAATATTCCACTTCGCCCTGGTCATTGGTCCAGCGATAGATGTCTGCCAGGCTCAGACTGGCAGACCCCAACAGTAAAGCGCTGGTCAGCAGGCCCTTTTTCAGACGCGGGTATCTGTCTGCCATCATGTCACCTCGTACTCAAGAAAAAACGCGCAAAAAAAAGCCCCGCCGGGGCGGGGCTCCACATTCTGTATCCGACTTATACAGAGTAGTACATTTCGAACTCGACCGGGTGAGTGGTCATGTTCAGACGCTCAATGTCGTTACGCTTGAGGTCGATGTACGCGTCGATCATATCCTTGGTGAAGACGTCGCCCTTGGTCAGGAACTCGTAATCGGCTTCCAGGCACTCCAGGGCCTGCTCCAGCGAGTGTGCAACAGTCGGGATCTCGGCCGCTTCTTCTGCCGGCAGATCGTACAGATCCTTGTCCATGGCATCGCCAGGGTGGATCTTGTTCTGGATGCCGTCCAGGCCAGCCATCAGCAGGGCAGAGAATGCCAGGTAAGGGTTGGCTGCCGGATCCGGGAAGCGGGCTTCCAGACGGCGGGCTTTCGGGCTGTTAACGAAAGGAATACGGATAGAAGCTGAACGGTTGCGGGCAGAGTAGGCCAGCATGACCGGTGCTTCAAAGCCAGGAACCAGACGCTTATAGCTGTTAGTGGAGGGGTTGGTAAAGGCGTTCAGAGCACGCGCGTGCTTGATGATACCACCAATGTAGTACAGACACTCTTCAGACAGGCCTGCATAAGCGTCACCGGCGAAGATGTTCTTGCCATCTTTGGCCAGAGACTGGTGGCAGTGCATGCCGGAGCCGTTGTCGCCAACTACTGGCTTGGGCATGAAGGTTGCTGTCTTGCCATAAGCATGGGCTACGTTGTGTACACAGTACTTGAGCTTCTGGACTTCATCCGCTTTCAGGGTCAGGGTGTTGGCACCAACACCGATCTCGCACTGACCAGCAGTACCCACCTCGTGGTGGTGAACTTCGATGACCAGGCCCATGGCTTCCATGGCGTTACACATGGCCGCACGCAAGTCGTGCAGGCTGTCTACCGGAGGAACGGGGAAGTACCCGCCCTTGACGCCGGGACGGTGACCGATGTTGTTGCGGTCGAATTCATCGTTGGAAACCCAGGCCGCCTCTTCAGAGTGAATGCTGTAGGAAGCGCCTTCCATGCCGACTGACCAGCGAACGCTGTCGAAAATGAAAAATTCCGGCTCTGGTCCGAACAGAACGGTGTCAGCGATACCGGTGGACTTCAGGTACTCTTCTGCACGCTGTGCAATGGAGCGCGGGTCACGGTCATAGCCCTGCATGGTTGAAGGCTCAACGATGTTACAGGTAATGATGAGTGTGGCTTCTTCGGTGAAGGGGTCCATCGTGGCGGTGGCATCATCGGGCATCAGGATCATGTCAGACTCGTTGATCCCCTTCCAGCCGGCGATTGAAGAACCGTCGAACATTTTGCCATCCTGGAAAAAGTCACCATCAACCTCGGTGGCAGGAATAGTGACGTGCTGCTCTTTACCCTTGGTATCGGTAAAACGCAGATCGACCCATTTCACTTCATTATCTTTGATGAGACCCAGAGTTTTCTCTGACATTCCGTATTGCTCCGTGTTTATGTTGCTTTATTGATTTAAATGCTGCCGGCTGCTTTCGCACTGGGCGTGCCCGTGTTACGGCTGCGGGTTGAGGCAGACCGGAAAGGCGGCTGAAGATCATAACATGAGGTTTCAGGCCTTGCTCCTGCTTTTGAACCAAGCAATTTGTTTGCCACCCCTGCACCTTTTTCTAACTGCTTGAGTCAGCGTCTTTTTTTCGGACACCCCGGGTGGAGGGCGCGACAGCCCTTGCTGAGTTGCACTCTTGTGGTGCGTTTCAGATGCGGTTTGCGCCGTCATGGTGCGATCGCACCAAAAAAGACCATTCAGCAAGGTGAGCGTCTTCCACTTTATTTAAGTGCTAATGCGGCTCTGCTCTTATATAATGCAGCGCCATTTTATTCAGGAAAGGTGATTTTGTGATCAGCCAGCTTCGAAACATCGCCATCATTGCGCACGTTGACCATGGTAAGACAACCCTGGTCGACAAGCTGCTTCAGCAGTCCGGCACACTCGGTCGCAAAGACCAGGGTGCCGAACGGGTGATGGACTCCAACGACCAGGAGAAGGAGCGCGGAATCACCATCCTCGCCAAAAATACGGCCATTCGCTGGGGGGACTACCGCATCAATATTGTGGATACACCCGGACACGCCGACTTCGGGGGTGAGGTTGAACGGGTTCTGTCCATGGTGGATTCTGTGCTGCTGCTGGTTGATGCGGTCGATGGTCCCATGCCCCAAACCCGGTTTGTTACCCAGAAAGCTTTCGCCCGTGGCCTCAAGCCTATTGTGGTGGTGAACAAGATTGACCGCCCTGGTGCCCGGCCGGACTGGGTGCTCGGTGAGGTCATGGATCTGTTTGACAAGCTGGGTGCAACCGATGACCAGCTCGACTTCCCGATTATTTATGCCAGTGCCCTGAACGGGTACGCAGGGCTAGACCCCGATGATCTGGCTGAAGACATGAGCCCGCTGTTCCAGATGATCGTGGATCGTGTGGCGCCCCCTGATCTGGATCCCCAGGGGCCGTTCCAGATGCAGATCAGTGCGCTGGATTACAACTCCTACCAGGGGGTTATCGGTGTCGGCCGCGTGAGTCGGGGCAAGGTCAAAACCAACACTCCGGTCACTGTCGTGAGTGCCGACGGCAGCAAGCGAAACGGTCGCGTTCTTACGATCATGGGGTATCACGGCCTGGAGCGCGTGGAAGTGCCAGAAGCCGAGGCGGGAGACATCATCTGCGTGACCGGTCTCGACCGTCTGCTCATTTCCGATACGCTCTGTTCTCAGGATAAGCCAGAGGCCTTGCCGGTGCTGGTGGTGGATGAGCCTACTGTCAGCATGACCTTTCAGGTGAATGACTCGCCCTTCGCCGGCAAGGAAGGCAAGTTCGTCACCAGCCGCAATATCAAGGAGCGCCTGGAAAAAGAGCTGCTGTATAACGTGGCCCTGCGTGTCGAGGAAGGAGACTCTCCGGACAAGTTCAAGGTTTCCGGTCGTGGTGAGTTGCACCTGTCGGTTCTCATTGAAACCATGCGCCGTGAAGGTTTTGAGTTGGGTGTCAGTCGCCCCGAGGTTATCGTTCGTGAAGTCGACGGTGTCAAGGAGGAGCCGTTTGAAAACGTGATTATCGACGTGGAAGACGAGCACCAGGGGGCCGTCATGCAGGAGATGGGCAACCGTCGCGGCGAAATGACCAACATGACTCCGGATGGCAAAGGGCGCACCCGCCTGGAGTTCATTATCCCTTCGCGGGGGCTGATTGGCTTCCGTTCGGAATTCCTGACCATGACCTCTGGTACCGGGATACTCACGCACATCTTCGATCACTATGGTCCTCTGAAGGAAGGTGTGGCGATTGAGCGTAACAATGGTGTGCTGGTATCCAATGTCAGTGGCAAGGCGCTCGCCTATGCCCTCTGGAATCTGCAGGATCGCGGGCGCATGTTCATTGACCCCAACATCGAAGTCTATGAGGGTATGATCATCGGGCTTCACAGCCGTGACAACGACCTGGTCGTGAATCCAACCAAGGCCAAGCAGCTGACTAACGTCCGTGCTGCCGGCAGCGATGAAAATATCCTGCTGACACCGCCCGTGCGCTTCTCCCTGGAGCAGGCGCTGGAGTTTATCGAAGATGATGAGCTGGTCGAAGTTACCCCGCAAAACATCCGCTTACGTAAAAAACTGCTGAAAGAGCATGAGCGTAAGCGTGCAGATAGGACAAAGGCCTAAACCATCGCTATACTCAGGAAATGCGAAATCTTTTTCCTGAGCCCAAGTCCCGTAAACAGCACCGCCTTCAGCGCGGTGCGCTTCATTCCGTGTTCGTTGAAGAAAGCGGCAGTCCGGAAGGGCTGCCTTTGCTTTTTGTCCATGGCGGACCGGGTACCGGTAGTGATCCCCTGCATGCGCGCCTGGCGGACGCCGAGCGATTCCGGCTGATCCAGTTTGATCAGCGAGGCTGCGGCCGTTCAGAGCCCCTGGGCGAGCTGAAGGAAAATACACTGCAGGATCTCATCAGCGATATGGAAGCCATCCGCGAAGAACTGCAGATCGACAAGTGGATGCTCTTCGGGCATGGCTGGGGGGCGACTCTGGCGGTGGCCTATGCGCAGCAACACCCGGATCGGGTCAGCGGCATGGTGCTCAGTTCGCTGTTTCTGGGGCGCCAGGCCGATATCGAATGGAGTCTGGGGGTGGGGGCGGCGCGCTTCTTCCCGGATGCCTGGGAAAAGCTGGTAGAGGGCCTCCCCGAACCGGTGGACACCTCTGCTGTGCTGGCGGCCATACTGTCACAACTTGAAGATTCCAATGAGTTGCGGCAAATTCAGGCGGCGCGACGCTGGGCCAAGTGGGAGACAACCATACAGGTCGTGCATCCGAGCCAGTCTCTGGCTGAGCACCTGCAGCATCCCCATGTGGCCATCTCTTTGGCTCGCCTCAGCTGCCATTACCTGGGTAATGCCTGTTTTCTGAGGGAAAATGCCTTGCTGGACAAGGTGTCGGCGCTCAGCGGGATCCGGGCCATTCTGGTTCATGGGCGCTTCAATGTGGTGGCGCCCCTGGCGGGTGCTCGAGCATTGCACCAGCAATGGCAGGGCAGTGAGTTGCATATTATTCGGGAAGGCAGCCACAGTCTGTACGATCCGGCCATGACTGATGCGGCGATGCGGGCTGTCGCTGCAGTGGGCGCCGAAATTCTCGGGGATGGAGACCCCTCCGTTCAGTAGCCGGTCCGGCTTGGCACACAGATAAAAGGTTGTCGCCGTGATAGCCCTGATTCAGCGGGTGAAAAACGCTTCAGTGTCCATTGAAGAGCAGGTAGCTGGCCAGATTGGGGTTGGTTTGCTGGTGTTTCTTGGCGTGGAGGAAGGCGACAGCGCTTCTGAGGCCGACCGTTTGCTGAAGAAGGTGTTGGCCTATCGGGTGTTTCCGGATAGCCAGGGGCGGATGAATCTCAGCCTTCGCGATACGGGTGGCGGCCTGCTAGTGATCTCCCAGTTTACCCTTGCAGCAGATACTTCCAGAGGTCTGCGTCCCGGTTTCAGTCGTGCAGCTGCTCCGCAAAAAGCCCGAGAGATGTTTGAATATTGGGTCGATTGTGCCAGAAAAGCGCACGAAGTCGTTCAGACGGGTCAATTTGGTGCAGATATGCAGGTATCCCTGCTCAATGATGGCCCGGTCACATTCTGGTTGCAGATCCCTCCCGGCTCCTGACAAGCCTGAGAAGATTCTTCTAACTGACGCTAAAGTATGCAGTTGTCACTATTCTGTCATTTTTCTGTGGTTAGCTGTGCGGGTTCTGAAATGGCACATGGCACGATTTCTGATGTCATAGGACCTGCAACCCTGTGACATGTACGTATGCCCCTTGAATTCATGCGATTGCTGTTCAAAACTCAAATTACATCCTGTCTGAAGACATCTTCTTAACAGTCTGATATTTCAGTGGTTTGAAGGTGAGGCGCAGTGCAGGCGTATGGGCTACGGCAGAATAAGCAGGAAGCCTGTCAGAATCCTGGATGGATCAGACTGCACCAAGGAGGTGCAGATTGAATCATCGGCAGACACCCTCCGAATGCTTCGGAATGTGGCTGGGTTCACGAAGAGATTGAGAATAATTCACTTGACTCTTCGGAAAACCGATAGGGGATTTTGCTGATAGTCAGGGAAGACGGACGTGCGTAACACTTGAAAACAGAACTTCTCAGAAGTTTGACCAAACCTACAGAAGGAAGACGACATGAAAAAGACACTTATTGCTTCAGCGATCGCTGCCGCAACCGTTTCATCAACTGCATTTGCAATGGACCCGGCAACTCAGCTGGCTGAGCGTCTGGACTCCATGCCGACGTTCTACGGTAACGTACAGCTGGCCTACGTTCACACCAGTGAAGAGCCAGATGGCGGTGATGAAGTAACTACCAACGATTTCATTGATAACGGTTCTACCCTGGGTATCAAGCACAGCCACGAAATCGCTCCTGGTTTGGAAGGCTTCCTGAAAGTTGAGTGGGAATTCGACGCTGACGACAAAGACAACGCGCAGGACGGTATTGACGACCTCGATGAAGCGTTCATCGGCGTGAAAGGCTCTTTCGGTTCTGTTCTGATCGGTACAGAAGACAACGTATACGAGTGGGTTGACATGCTGGACATGTACGAAGCTGTTGGTCTGGCCGGTGAAATCAACGCTGACAACGAAGGTGACCAGCTTCAGTATGTTTCTCCTGAGATCGCGGGCGGCCTGAAGGTAGGTGTGAGCCTGCCTCTGACCAACGATGGTGCTTACACTGGCCAGATCGCTGGTATGTACAGCGCTGACATGTTCGAAGTGGCTCTGGCTTACTCCATGGGTAAAGAGCAGTCTGACGATGGCGTAGATTACGGCGATACCATTGGTCTGGCAGCTACTGTGAACCTGGGTGACCTGGCGGTTGTTGGTCAGTTCGAAACCAAGGACGCTGACGAAGCCATCGTAGGCGGTGCAGAAGATGATAATACTGCAATCGACACCTTCGGTTTGCTGGGCATCTACACCATGGGCGCCAACCAGTTCGCCCTGGGTTACCAGATGGTTGAGAACGACAACGACGGTGAAGCCGGCGCGTTCTACCTGCAGGCTCTGCACAACCTGTCTGACAACATGTACGTGTACGTTGAATACGTAAACGGTACTGCTGAAGCTGACGACAACGCCACCACTCTCGCCTTCGGTGAAGTTGACGTGGCAGTAGCTGCTGACTCAGAAGTAGACTTCGAGCAGCTGGCGATCGGTGCTACTTACGCATTCTAAGACCCTGTCTTAGCCAAGCGCAGAAAAAGAAGAACCGGCCCTCGTGGCCGGTTTTTTTATGGAACTTTTCCGCCGCCTGCAGGTCAAAAGATTCAGATGTCGCGGAGTGTAAAAATGGACTTTTTCAAGACAGGTAAACGAGCGGTCTGGTTTTTGGGTTTCTCCTGGATTTTTTTCCTGGGTAAAACCGCGTGGGGTTCACCGGCGGAAGAGAGCTGGAAGGATCTGTATGCAGCTTGTCTCGCTGAGCACACTTTCATGGACCGGAAGCAGGGGTTGGAGGCCCGCTTTGTCGACTATGCAGAGCTGGCTGATGATGAGCGTTGGCCACGGATTGTCGAAGGGCTGGCGAACTACCCCCAGTCAGCACTGGTGACACCTGAGCAAAAGCTGGCCTTTTATCTGAACGCCTACAACATTCTGGCGATTGACATGGTGCTGAGGCACTGGCCACTGAAAAGTCTGCGCTCGCTGGGGAACTGGATGACTCCGGTCTGGACACACAATGCGGGTGTCGTGGCTGGAGAAACAGTGACCTTGAGGCAGCTCGAGCATGAGGTGCTGCGCAAGCTGGGTGAACCGCGGATTCATTTTGGTCTGAACTGTGCCTCCCTGAGCTGTCCGGATCTGGCGCAGCAACCCTACCGCGCAGAGATAATCCATGTGCAACTGGAGGAACAGACGCTCCGCTTCCTGCAGCAGGAAAACAAGGGCTTCGCCCTGGCGGACGGGCAGCTGATGCTGTCTTCCCTGTTTGACTGGTTTGAAGAGGACTTTGCTTCCGAAGGGGGGGTAAAAGCGTTTGTGGGTCAATACCGGCCAGACCTGCTCGCGCATTGGCCCCCGGTTGATTACTTGCCCTATAACTGGAATCTCAACGCCAACTTCACGCCAATGCAGCTGCGGCGAATGAATGATAGCTACTAACGCGCTGCGTTTTTGTCGTTATACTGACTCCTGAATTCTGCGAACCAGCCATTCAGGAACCTCATGCACGAAATAGAACTCAAACTTTCCCTGCCCCGTACCCGGGGTGGCAGTGCCTTGTCGGAACTGGTCACACGCTTCGGCGAACCGGGTGAGCAACACCGTCTTGAGAATGTTTATTACGATGACCGGGCCCTGAACCTTCATCGGCAGAGAGTCGCTCTGCGCATGCGCCGGCAAGGCGAGCGCTGGATACAGACCCTGAAGGGCAAAGGGGGCGTGCAGCAGGGCCTGCATAAACGTCTCGAGTGGAACTGGGAACGCGACAATGAGAGCCTGGATCTGGCGCGCATCGGGCAGGCCCGCCAGGAAGGGCTGTTGTGTGAGATTCCGGAAGGTAACGAACTGATCGCGGTCTTCCGTACGGACTTCACCCGCCATGCCTGGCAGGTGGAAAGGCCGCAAGGGGTGGTTGAACTGGTCCTGGATGAGGGGGTGATCACCAGTGGTCAGCACAGTGCCCGCTTGTATGAAATGGAACTGGAACTGTTGTCTGGTCAGACCTCGGCCATATTCGATCTGGCTGAACAGGTGCTCGACGTGGTGCCGGCCTGGATCAGTTTTCTCAGCAAGGCCCAGAGAGGTTACGCCCTGTTTCAGAGCGGGTCCGATGCCGCGGCACAGCATCTGCCTGCTGAGCCCCGCTCGGCCACAGAGACGCTGCAGTGGCTGGCTGCCATACTGGACCGGTTCAATGCCGGTGATGAGTCGGACTGGCCAGACTGGTTGTTGGCGGTCACCCGTTGTCGGCAGATCGCCGGGGAGCCCTGGTCAACCCGCTTCTCCACGCTGCAGAAAGGCTTTGCCCGTGAGATCGAAAAGCAGGGTTTGAGTACTGCGATTCAGCAAGTGCTGCAGTCTCCCCTGCATGGACAGTTCGCCCTGCAGGCGATGCAGACGGAGGCAGCGTGACGAACGCAAACGAGTTGAGCGGCCGGGCCAGGAAGCTCTGGCAGGATCTGAATGAGTGCGAGGCACTCTCCGGGCTGGTGCAGGCGCAACCTGACGAATGGCGCCGGGCCTGTGAGGTCAGTGATTTTCTGATTGAAACTGCCTGTCGCTACCCTGAGTCAGTGGTCACGCTGGCGGAAGCCGGGTTGTTGCAGGCTGATCTCGATCTGGAAGAGCGGCTGCCGCAATGGCAGGCTGAGGCGCGGACATACAGCAAGGAGGCTGATCTGGCTCGCTGGCTGCGTCAGCTTCGGCGGCGTGAGCAGTTCCGCCTGATCTGGCGGGATCTGGTTCTGCGGGTGGGATACGAAACTACCGTATCCGAGCTCTCGGCAGTGGCGGATGCCCTGATTCAGCTGGCACTCGACTGGCACTATCAGATGTTGGCGGAACAGTATGGCGTCCCCCGCAATGCGGAAGGGGAAGAGCAAAGCCTGATCGTGCTTGGCATGGGCAAGCTCGGTGCGCGCGAGTTGAATGTCAGTAGTGACATTGACCTGATTTTTACCTTCCCGGAAAACGGGGAAACCGATGGTCGCCGCTGCGTGGATAACCAGACCTTCTTCGTACGTCTGGGGCAGAAATTGATTCAGGCGCTCGATGCAGTGACCGCTGATGGTTTTGTCTTCCGGGTCGACATGCGGCTGCGTCCATTTGGCAGCAGTGGCCCGCTGGCCCTCAGTTTCCGTGCGCTGGAAGACTACTACGCCGATCATGGGCGGGACTGGGAGCGCTACGCGATGATCAAGGCGCGTCCGGTTGCCGGAGACCTGGTGGCTGCGCGCAGCCTGATGGAAACCCTGTCTCGCTGGATCTATCGTCGCTATACCGATTTTGGCGTGATTGATTCCCTGCGCAGCATGAAGGCCATGATCCAGCGCGAAGTCCAGCGCAAAGGGATGGCGCAGAATATCAAGCTGGGGGCTGGCGGAATCCGGGAGCTGGAATTTATTGTGCAGGCCTTCCAGCTGGTGCGGGGAGGCAAAGAGCCGGCGCTGCGCAAGCGCAGTCTGCTTGCCGTCCTGGATGCTTTACCGGAACTGGAGTTGCTGCCCGTACAAGCGGCTGCCGAGCTGCGCCAGTCCTACCTCTTCCTGCGCAACCTGGAGCATGCCTTGCAGGGAATGGCGGATCGTCAGACCCAGACCATGCCGGGTGATGAAGCCGAGATGCAGCGCCTGGCCACCGCCTTGCAGCTGGAGAGTGCCCAGGCCCTGGATGCTGAGCTGAAGCGCCATCGAGCCATGGTTTCACATCACTTCGAGCAGGTGATTGCCGAGCGGCGCCCGCAGGAGCGTGAGAGCCCGCAAGCGCGAGCCTGGGAGCCCTTATGGCGGGGGGAGGGCCAGCCGGAAGAGTGGCATGAGCGTCTGTCTGCACTGGGAGTGGCCGAGCCGGAAAAACTGGTGGAGCGGCTGACCCTGCTGCGGGAGAGTCGCCGCTTTCAGCAACTTCAGGCCAGTGGGCGGGAACGCCTCGACCACTTCATGCCGGTACTGATACACGAAATTGTTTCGCGCAACATTGATGACACAGCCGTGGGGCGACTCCTGGATCTGGTGGAGGCGGTCATGCGCCGCAGCGCCTATCTGGTTCTGTTGCTGGAAAACCCGGCGGCGCTGCAGGAGCTGTTGCGGCTGTTTCAGGAAAGTTCCTGGGTGGCGACCGAGATTGCCCGGGCGCCTCTGTTGCTGGACGAATTCCTGAATGCAGAAAACCTGTATACGCCACCCCAGCGGGAAGCGCTGGAAGACGAACTGCGGCAGATGCTGTTGCGCATCCCGGATGAAGATCTGGAAGCCCAGATGGAGGCTTTGCGTTATTTCAAGAAGGCGCATGTGCTGCGTGTGGCGGCTTCCGATATTCGGGGCACTCTGGCTCTGATGAAGGTCAGTGACTATCTGACCTTCATCGCTGAATCCCTGATTTCGGCGGTGGTCGATCTCGCCTGGAATGATCTGGAGCGCCGGCATGGCAGCCCCCGCTCTTCGGATGAGGCGGTCACCGAGCGTGACTTTGCGGTCATCGGCTACGGTAAACTGGGAGGCATTGAACTGAGTTATGGATCGGATCTGGATCTGGTCTTCCTGCATGGTGCCGCGACCGATCAGTCAACCACGGGTCCGAAGTCCATCGACAACGCGGTATTTTTTGCCCGGCTGGGGCAAAAAATCATTCACCTGCTGACTGCCCGCATGGCCTCAGGCGATGTCTACGAAGTGGATATGCGCCTGCGACCCAGTGGCAACAGCGGTCTGATGGTCAGTTCAATGGCCGCCTTCGAGCGCTATCAGAGAGAGCAGGCCTGGACCTGGGAACACCAGGCCCTTGTACGGGCGCGCTGTGTGGCAGGGACCCAACGCATGACAGAGGCATTTGACCGGGCTCGTCAGGAGCTTCTGTGTGCACCCAGAGATACGGCGAAGTTGCTGGAGGATGTCTTGTCCATGCGCCAGAAAATGCGCGACAGTCTGGCGACAAAACCGGGCGCCGACGGAGCCTTGCCCTATTTCGACCTGAAGCAGGATCCGGGAGGTATCGTCGATATTGAATTTATGGTTCAATACATGGCTATCCGCTGGGCTGGCACCCACCCCGAAGTCATTCGCTGGAGCGACAACATCCGCATTCTGGAAGCGCTGGAAGCCGCAGGTTGTCTGGCGAAAACTGACCGGGCCAATCTTTGTGAGTTCTACCGCCGTTACCGGGCGGCGGGACACCGCCTTGCCCTGCAGAATCTGCCGGCGCGCACGGATCCGGATGGCTTCGCAGAAGAGCGGGCCTGGGTGTGCGA